>JAAZFO010000008.1 GCA_012511695.1 Erysipelotrichia bacterium
ATGCTCTTGCTATTGACCTATGATCGCCGTTAATAAAAAGGACGATAATATATGAAACTTATTAAAATGCTTTTATTATTCGTTTAAAAATCGTTACAATATGTGCATGACTAAAGTCATTAAGTATGATTATGAAATTGAGGAGGTTTTAGGCGATGGTCTTTTTAATTGATAATATTCCACCTCGTGGTTTTTGGGCACTAATTATATTTGCTACCATTATTTTTATAATTTTTCTAATCATGTTTAACCATTTCTTTATTTCTCGTCGACGGATTAAACGTCAAACTAGAGAGCTCGAAAAGAAATATTCATATTTGGATGCATTATTAATCGGTCAAGATTCACAGTACATTCACCGCTTAGAAATCATTTCTAGGACTAATTTACTTTATGTTGACAAGCATGAAAAGTTTATGCGTCGCTTTAAAGAAATATATGAAAACGATGATAAATTTGCCGAGTCAATGCTCAAGCAATTAAATGCCCTCATCGGTAATAAACAATATAAAAATATTAAAAGCGTTATCGTTGAGACTAAAAAAGCCGTTAAAAACTTTGAAGATAAAGTCAATGCTTTGGACAGTGATTTGTATAACTTAATTAAACCGGAAGAAGATTCTCGACATGCGGTTTTAAAACTTAAAGAAAATTATCGTCGCGTAAAACAAATTTTTTACACTAATAGTGCAGAAGTTGATTTAGTGAGCGGATCGATTAACCAAGTATTTGATAAATTAGACCAGAAGTTTGTGGAATTTGAAAGCCGGATTGAATCAGCGGAATACGAAGAAGCCCAAGCTTTGCTTCCGACGATTGACAAAGTGGTGACCGCTCTTGAAACTGCGCTAGCGCAATTGCCAGCTCTTTGTATTTTGGTGAACAAAGTCGTTCCTGAAAAAATAGCGCAACTCCAAAAGGAATATGACGAAGTGGAGGCGCAAGGTTTGCCCCTATATAACTTGCAATTTCAAGCGAAGCTCGGACAATGGGAACGCGACATTGATGTCATTAAAAATCGCTTAATCAAACTGAATATCGTCAACATTACAGAAGACCTTGATCGCGTGCAATCTGAAATAGAAAAAGGGAGAGAGTTACTTAAAAAAGAGCAACGCGACAAGATTTATTTTGAAGACCATCACGCTGAATTGTATGCAAAAGTCATCGAAATTGAAAAAACCTTTTTAAAGATTTGTTCTTTGCTCCCTGAGATTTATAAAACTTATGTCGTCAGCGCTGAACAAAAAGATAAAGTTGAAAACTTAACGCAAAAAATGAATGCTTTAGGAACAACAAAACAAACGATAGACAATTATGTCCATTCTTCCTTTAAGCAACCATTTTCTTTGTTGAAAAATAAATTAGACGAATTAGCAACCCAATACACGAGTGTTAAAGAAGGGGTTGATCAATTTAAGAAATATATCGACTTTTTAAAAAATTCAAGCGAAGAAGCGTACACTTTGATTTACATTTATTATTATCGACTAAAACAAGTTGAATCATTAATCAGAGAAATCGGGCTTCCTGACTTCTCTGTCCCTTATGAAGTGCGCATTGATGATTGTTATGAGTTACTCAATGAAATTGACAAAGCGATAAAAATCCAACCGATTGCCGTTGATGAAATAAATGCTAAGGTTTCCAGTTTAAAAATTGGCGCTAATGCTTTGTTTGATGAAATTGAAAATAAATTTAGAGAAATGCAACTCGCTGAATCCGCAATTGTTTATGCTAATCGCGACCGCAACCACCAACAAGAAGTCCATCAGCAACTAAGTGCTTTGGAAGAAACTTTTAATCAAGGTGAGTTTGTCAAAGTTTATCACGACGCTAACATTATCTTTAAACGGACGCACGTCGATGATACAGGGGGCTCTAATGGCTAAAATTATCTACTTAGATAATGCTGCCACTAGTAAAGTTCATCCTGAAGTCTTAGATTCCTATCACCGGATCACTTTGGAATATTTTGCTAATCCGAGCAGTATTCATGGCTTAGGACAAAAGTCTGCCCACTTATTAGAAAGCTCGCGCCAGCAAATTTTAAATACTCTTAATTTAAAGCAGCACGAAGTAATTTTTACTAGTGGGGCAACCGAAGCTAATAATTTAGCGATTAAAGGTTATTGTTTCGCCAATCGCACGCGCGGCAATCACCTCATCACGAGCGCTGGTGAACACCCTTCAGTTTTAAAAACAATTAAAGAAATGGCATCTTGCGGTTTTGCGATCACAGTTTTACCGCTTAATGAAAAAGGTGTCATTGCCGTTGATGATTTAGTGGCTGCTTTAACAAAAGAGACAATTTTTGTTTCTTTAATGGCGGTTAATAATGAAACTGGCGCCATTAACCCAATTGCAGAAATCGCTACTGCCCTTAAACCATTTCCAAAAATTGTTTTCCATGTCGATATGGTAC
>JAAZFO010000051.1 GCA_012511695.1 Erysipelotrichia bacterium
GTATGTACAAGTTTCCGACTTGTACACCGAAAAGCAACCTTCACCAACCAAAAAAAACAAACCTTCACCGACCAGCTAAACCCCCGTATGTACAAGTTTCCGACTTGTACTCCTGTATGTACAAGTTTCCGACTTGTACTCCAACAGACAACCTTCACCAACCAAAAAAAACAAATCAATCATAAATTTCCCCGAAATTTATACCACACATTAACCAAAATCCCATTTTTCTCGAACAGACAACGCATTGTGCCTGTCCAAAAAACCAACCAATTAAACATCTCTCCATTGAGACTACCTATACATTTCCCCTTCACTCCCCCTACACTCCCCCTGCTTTCTTGGAGAAGTAGTAGGAGTGTAAAGGGAATGTAAAGGGAATCCTGCAGGTTTTGAGGGCAAAATATGGTGTTTATAGTAATATTTTGATAAGTTTTTACGATTTCATCTTGTTTCGTCTCAATTGGCAAAGGGACTGTCTCAATGAAATCACAATCCCGTCTCAATGCTTTTTCACAACGAACGACAACGAGCTTTTTTATTTAACCACAAAAGCCACGAAGAGCACAAAGTGGGTTTTAGGATTTAACCACAGAGGAAAACAGAGAGCCACAGAGAAGAATTAGAAGTTTGCTTGTGACAGCCGTGCTGATTAAGCCGTGTTGATAAAGTACCCAATTATCGAAGTATAACTACGATACTACAACCTTTTACATTCGCAATTAGGGATAATTGCGAGCACGTGTGTTTTTGTATGTTTTTGTTTATCTGTTTTGTGTTTTATGGTATTTGCATTTGGGCGATCACATAGGTTCGCCCCTACAGATGTTGTCGTTATTGGGAACTGGACGGGTTTTGTTGGTATGCTGCTTTTTTTGGACAAGCTCAAGGCATTGTCCCAACATTTGTTTTGGTTCTTTATTTTCTTTTTTGTTGTGACTGATGAAATTCGATATATCTTTGAAGATTATATTGCGAATAATCCTTTTTTTTGGCAAGATATATCAAAATAGTAAGCACAATTAATAAAGCAGCAAGAAAAGCCAAGACCCTGATTATATGCCAATAATCTTTCTTTTTATTTTTAAGCCGATAATAGTCTCTTGTTCTTTCTTGTCGCAGCTCTTGTATTGACTTTCTTCTTTTCATTTTGTGTGCACTCTTTCTTTATCAAAACAGTCATGCAATTGTAAATTATATAAAGATCTCCTTTAATCCCAATACTTTCTATCCAGACTACGATAATTAACAGCTTCACTAATATGCTGCATCTTAATTCCCTCACTATTATCTAAATCGGCAATAGTACGCGAAACTTTAAGAATTCTATCATAAGCTCTTGCAGACAGTCCTTTTTTCTGCATAGCAATGCGCAAAATTTCTTTGCTTTCATCATCAAGAACACAATATTTTCTAATCAATTTTGACGTCATTTGAGCGTTATTATAAATGGATTCATGTTTAAAACGCTCCAATTGAATAGCTCGACATTGATTTACTCTTTTTCTAATATCAACAGACTTTTCGCCGCTTGGTGCCGCCATCAGTTCATTGTAATTCATTTGAGGTACTTCAATATGAATATCAA
>JAAZFO010000052.1 GCA_012511695.1 Erysipelotrichia bacterium
GCGAAATTCTTTACGATGGTCATGATTTATTAAAAATTGATGAAGAACACTTCCATAAAATTAGAGGTGATAAAATCGCGATGATCTTCCAAGATCCACTTTCTTCATTAAATCCGATTATGCGTGTCGGCAAACAATTAACTGAAGCGATGATCCTTAATGGTCGCGCTCGTCAAAAAAGCGCGCGCAGAGAATTTAATGGTCATTTGAAATTACTCGAACAAAATCTTAATGTTGTCAACGATAACAAAGCGCAAAATAAAGAAATGGTAACTACTTTTGATAAATTTTCAATCATCGCCTCAAATTTAGAAAAAAATTACAATGAAGCGAATGCTGTCGCTATCGGCCTAATCACCGAAGCGGAAGAGCTCGCATTTTTGCTTGAAAAAAATCAAAGAGTTCCGCTTAAGTCTTTGCTTAAAGCGATGCTAAAAAATAGTAAAAAAGCTATCCATTATTACGGAGTTCGCGAAAAAGAATTAGAACCAGTAAGAGAAGAGTTAGTCGGTTTAATTAAAAGCAAAAAACTTTTAAATGATTTACCAGTGGTCATCGCCACTTTAAATAAATTAAATAAAGTTTTGTCAGTTGGCGTTGAGCGTAAACACCCAGATTTCTTCCAATTAGGCTTTTATAAGTTTAAGAATCCTGATTTTGATGAAACGACCTTTACGTCGATTAAAGATTTAGATGAGATGACCTTGAATTATTTAAATACCCATTTCATGGATAACTTCATCGAACTCGGGCAAAAAGGTGTCCAAAATTCTCGTGACGTTTCTCTTGCTTGTAAGAAAAAATTAGTGGTGAAACTCGAACAATTAAAATCGTATTTCCAAGACAATGAAGAACTGTCAAAAAAAGATATTAAAAAAATGTTAAAGCCAATCACTAAAGAGGTTAAACAGGCCATTGACTATCTCCGAGTAAAAAAACACTCCGTTGAATATTCTTTTGGTATTTCCATTCAACATGAAGTTGAGCGTTATTTTCAAGGTACAGAACTTAATCCAGTTAACCTCCGTCGTTATGACAGACAAAGACATAAATGGGACACTCTTGTCAACAAAGGCAAACAGCCAACTTGGAAAGTCATACCGCCATTCCTCGTGGATTTAGATTTGACGAAGAGTAATATTATTAAAATTATTGCTGACTTAATCGATCGCTACCATCGCGACATTAATAGTACACGTTTCAATGCGCGTGAAGAGATGATTGGTTTAGTTGATTTCTTTAAAGAACAAGCTTCACGTTTAGTTTATCGAGTGACAGCGGGCATTGCTAAAACTCGAGCACTAGCACTATTTAAAGAAGTCGGCATTCCTGAACCCGCTATTCGATATAAACAATACCCATTTGAGTTTTCTGGCGGAATGAGACAGCGTATCGTCATCGCAATTGCTTTGTCTGCTAATCCTGATATCTTGATTTGCGATTAGCCAACGACTGCTTTAGATGTCACTATTCAAGCTCAAATTCTTGAACTGATTAATAAAATTAAAGAAGAAAGAAATATTTCGGTTATCTTTATTACCCACGACCTGGGCGTTGTCGCCAGCATGGCGGATCATGTCGCGGTGATGTATGCGGGTAAAATAGTTGAATACGGCACTAGTGAAGATATTTTCTATGATCCGCGCCATCCGTATACGTGGGCCCTTCTTTCTTCAATGCCTGATTTAGACACTAAAGAAAAACTCGATGCGATTGCCGGCACACCACCCAATCTCATCTATCCACCAGTCGGTGATGCTTTTGCGGAGCGTAATAAATATGCTTTGGAAATTGACTTTGAACAAGAGCCACCATTTTTCCAAATCAGTGATTCGCACTATGCCGCTACATGGTTATTAC
>JAAZFO010000053.1 GCA_012511695.1 Erysipelotrichia bacterium
GGTGTATAGAGCGTGCGCAATGCGATAAATACCAATGGCCCGATAGCCGGGATAGGCGAGTTTGATCTCTTCTAAAGAGTTAGCGGCGGGGTCGCTTTTATAAAAAAAGTCTAAATCGAGCTTAGCATCATTTTTAATGTCCGCTAGTTTTTGTAAGAATTCCGCATTTTTCATCGCGTCGTCAATAACTGCATTAGCAAAATATGTGGCCAATTCACCACCGTTACTATGTTCATGAACATAGGCTAATGAATATTTTAATAAAACTTTTAAGTTATCAACTGAGATCATATTAATGCTTGAATTGTCCCACAATTATTGTCAAAATTCAAATAATAAACTCCTTAATTTTAGGCGTTAATTACTGCTATGATAATTAAGAGAAAATTATGAATATTAAAAGAAGGCATTTTGCAATCGTGGCCACGATTTTATTCATCGGTTTTATAGGCGGTTCATTTTTTGATTTAACGATCAGTAAAGCACTGTTCCATAAAAACGATTTTACTGGGTTGGTGTTCGCTTCTTTTGGGACTTATCCTTGCTATATGGGGCTCGCTTTTATTGGTGGCGGCTTATTATCGGCGTCTATTAAACGGAAAGATTTGCCGCTCTGGGTTAAAGTCATCTGTTATTTCTTATCAGCCTTGGCCTATTTTATTTCTATTTATATTTGCGCAGATGATTTTCCTTCAGTTAATGGTTTTAACAATCCTGACTTATACCCGCTTAGCTATGCGCTATGTATCATAACTTTCACCCCAGTTTTTGTCTGGGGCTTCTTTGTTTGTAAAAAAGGAAATCCTCAATACTTATGGAATGCCTTAATTGTAATTGCCATAGTATATGTCGTGGGAATGCTTCCGGTGGCACTTTTGCTGAAATTAGTCATCCATCGTCCACGGTATCGCTTAGTAGTAAGAGGAGGGTTATTAGATTTCCATAACTGGTGGGAATCGGCGACTAATTATAAAAACTTTTTGTCGGGTTCTTTTGTTGTGGATGGTCAAGTGATCACTAAGGAAGAATTTAAGTCTTTCCCAAGTGGGCATTCTGGAGCAGGCGCTATCTTGATGGTTCTTTTACCTTCACTAGTCCTTTTCTTTAACAAATTAAAGGGTAAAGAAACACTTCTTTTTTACATCGGTTTTGTGTGGGCCTTACTTTGTATGTTTTTCCGTGTCCGTGTTGGAGCGCACTTTTTAACGGATACGTGCACATCTTCGCTTGTGATTTTAGGGCTTTTCTTTGTTTTGTTTGAATACACGAAAGCAAGAAAATTATTACAAGGACCTGAAAATAATGCCGCGACGACCCCGCTAACTTAGATATTAAATATTAGTCAAAAGAGGACAGGACTTCATTTTTGTTGATCGACATTATCGGAAAAGACAACGGCTTAAAGAAAACCAACTCATAGCTAAGAGTTAACCTTAAAAAAATCTGTTTCGTGTTGTATAATTGACCTTATGAAAAAAAATTATTTTTTATGGACATTAATCATATTTTTATCACTTTCATCCTGCTTACCAGTTAGTGATCAAGTTGAAGTCAAAGATGTGCCAGTTTTTGATATTGATCTATCAATTGACGACGATGCTTCTCCAGCTGAATTAGAACAATATCAAGTCGCTACAATTCAGCCAATTTTTAAACAAGAACAACAATATATTCCTTATGTCACTCTCGAACAATACGCCACTCTTTATAATCGCCGATTAAAAGAAGAAGCCAGAAGTGTCATTACGAATGCTGGTTCAACGACCACGTGGCAAATTTTTGTTGACGATAACTTATATTTTTTTTCTGCAATCAGTTATTTGAAAAAAACGATCATCAAAGCTGGAGATATCAGCAACGCTTTTAAATCAGATGATGACCCTACTGAAACAAAGGCTTTATCTTTTTCTTTCAAATCGACTGGACGAAGTGTCCAAGTGGGGAAAAACAATTATGAAACATATTCATTTGCCGACATCTCATTAAGGCGCCTAACTTATGAAAGAGCCTTTTATTATCCATTAGGGTTTTTGGATTTAACTTATTCTGATTCATCTTCTGTGTATCATTTTTTTAATTATTACGGCATTTATGAAACGCGCGATGTTGAGAATTTCGCTAATAAACAATTAATTTTTGAAAACGAAGTGCAAACAGTCGACAGTCAAATGGCGCTATATCGTCAGCATTTAGTCATGCCGACTTACCTTATCAACTACAACGCTAATATGTTTTTTTATACGATGGATAACTTTTATGGTTTAAAAACAAGTAAAGGTCTGACGACTATGAAGCAGTTTTTAAGGAGCAGAAATGCCTATTATGATTTATTTTCTACAGATGATTTCATCAGAGGGTGTGCTTATTACACCGCTTTAAGTTTATTAGACGATGGTCACACAGCAGTAATTTCCACTAACGATACGTGGGGAGAAAAAGAGACGGGTAGTCTTTTTGTGGGTGAAATAACGAAAAGTCGCGGTTTAGAATATCGCGAATTGGTGAAGGTTCGCAATGAGCAAGTTGATAATCCAACTTTCTTTTCAGAAGAGGGTGTGCGTTATAGCGACAGCGGACAAACTGCAGTCGTCATCTTTGATGCCTTTTCATTCGGAAAGGATGCGGAGGTATTCAACCCAGATGATTCGTTAAAAAGTGACGCCTATTTGTACGATACTTATATAAGAATCGTTAAAGATTTAAACGCCATTAAGAGCAAAGCCACCGTTGAAAATGTTATTTTAGATATTTCTATGAATGGCGGCGGGGCTCTCGGTGTGATGATGAAACTATTAGCGTTGATTTCAAAAGATAATAATGGTTTCGTCCATATGTACAACGATAGTGCCGAATATATTTACATATATGACTTCGCCATTGATAGCAATTATGATAAAAATTTTGACACTAGTGATGCTTTTGGGAATGATTTCAATTTTTATATTGCCACGAGCGCTGTTTCTTATAGTGCTGCTAACGCCTATGCTTTTTATGCCGATATTAGTGAATCTGCGACGATTATTGGTCGTAATAGTGGAGGTGGTGAGTGCGCGATTAGCGTCCATTATTTACCGAACAGTCAATATGTGTACCATTCTTCAAATTTGCATATCGGCTATTATGATGAAATAGAGGGTAACTTTTGGGGTGATGAATCCGGGGTGACACCTGAGATATATTTTGATGATTATAATACATATGGCGATCCAAACGCCATTGAGGAATTAATTGGTTAAATACTTATTTTACAAAAATATAGGTTGTATTAATTTAGTTTTTACATATAATTTTTGTTGTATAGAACAAAAGGAGTTATCGCATGGAAAATAATAAATATGTTAAACTCCATTCTTTGTTGAGAATGGCTGCTGCATTAATAGCGATTATCGCTTTTATTTCAATGTTCGTGACGAAACAAATCGTCCACTCTTCATCCGAAGGAGCCTTCCTCATGAGGGACGAAGCTTTCTTTGGCGACTCGGCCATTAACACTAACGGGACATTCGTTGGTTTTATTGGCTA
>JAAZFO010000009.1 GCA_012511695.1 Erysipelotrichia bacterium
GATATAGGATGAGCATATTGTTAAAAAACAATAATTAATAAAATGTTTTTTATAAGAAAAAGTGATAAAGTTAAAGGCAGAGGTAAAACTATTATGAGTAAAAAAGCCATTAAATTTAGTCACTATCCCTTTGTGGTTCCGGATGAGAAGAAGGTCATCGCCAAATTTGAGCAATTAGTCACACAACTTGCAGCGTGTCAAAATGCAAAAGAAGCAGAAGTTGCCTTGAACAAAATTAACAAATATATTGAAAAACTGAGGACAGATATCAGTATTATTTACGTCAAATATTCATGTGATACACGCAATGAGGAATATAAAAAAGCCCAAGATGTAGTCGATGAAATGACGCCGATATTCGGCAAATATAATAACCAGCTAATTAAAATCTTGACTACTGCTCCATATCGTCCTGAATTAGAAAAGAAATTTGGTCCATTTCTATTTAAGAAATATGATGCAAAATTAAAAACATTTGATGAGAAAATCATGCCTGAACTCATGCAAGAAAGTAAGCTCACTAGTGAGTATGACTTAATTCTCGGTGGGGCGCAAATTGATTATGAGGGGCAGATTTTGAATTTGTCACAACTCGGAAAGTATTTACAAGATAAAGATCGCAAGACGAGAAAAGGGGCCGCTAAAGCCATGGATAATTGGCTGAAAGAAAATGAGTCACGCCTCGGTCAAATTTATAATGAATTAGTCCGCATTCGCCACGAAATGGCCCTTAAATTAGGTTTTAAAAACTTTACCGAACTCGCTTATTTAAGATTAGGTAGAACTGACTATACTCCAGATATGGTGGCGAATTACCGTCAGCAAGTCTATGAAGAAGTCGTCCCCCTCAGTCAAAAATTATATCGGGCACAAATGAAAAATTTGGGCATTAAAAAACCACAATATTATGATTATAATCTCATGTTTAACAGCGGTAACCCACTGCCTGCGGGCGATAGTGACTATTTAGTTAAACAAGCCCAAGAGATGTATGCGGCTCTTGGAAAAGAGAGCAAAGAATTTTTTGATTTCATGATCGAAAATGAATTGATGGATTTAGAAGCTAGAAGTGGCAAAGCACCCGGTGGCTATTGCACTTATTTCCCACTTTATAAATCACCATTTATCTTTTCAAACTTTAATGGCACCCAAGATGATGTCAATGTGTTATGTCATGGAGGCGGGCGTGCTTTCCAAGCCTATTTAAGCAAAGATAATAAAGTGCCAGAATATCGAAATCCCACTTTAGAACGCTGTGAGATCCATTCGATGAGTATGGAATTTTTTGCTTGGCCATACGTTGAAAACTTTTTTGGGAAAGATGGAGAGAAATATAAATATTTACACCTCGTGAGTTCAATCGGATTTTTACCTTATGGCATTACTATCGATGAATTTCAACACTGGGTTTATGAACATCCAATCGCTACCCATGATGAGCGCTGTGCCGCTTTCCGTGAAATCGAAAGCCGTTATACTCCTCACAAAAAGTATGACGACACTCCGGCTTTAGCAAAAGGGACATATTGGTTAAGACAGGCGCATGTCTTTGGAAGTCCTTTCTACTATATTGATTACACTCTAGCGCAAGTAGTGGCTTTCCAATTCGCAATTGAAAATAATAAAGATCACGAAAAAGCTTGGAAAAAATATGTCAAATTATGTAAGTGTGGTGGCAAGTACCCTTTCTTAGAATTGCTCGCTAAAAATCGTCTTAGAAATCCTTTCAAAGATGGCAATATCCGCAAAGTTATTAAACCGTTAACTAAGGTACTTAAAAGCTTCGATATCGCTGAGATGTAAAATAAAAATACCAAGTGTGAAATCTTGGTTTTTTTAGCTCATTTTCATTTAAAAAATAAAAACTTCCAGCGCGGAAGTAATTAATGCGTGGTGCGCGAGATGAGAATCGAACTCACACAGGAAGTCCTATACGCCCCTCAAGCGTACGCGTCTACCAGTTCCGCCACTCGCGCATCAAACTGCTTGATTATTTTAAAATAATCCGTCCGTAAAAGAAAGTATTAAATGTTGTAAAAGGAAAGAGAGTCTATTTTCTAACCCTAATAAGCAGCCTTATTTTTGTAAATGATCATCCTTATATCGCAGCAATAATCCGACTAGATATAAGATAACACTGGCGACTGAAGAAGCAATTCCTAATATTGTATAAATGATGACCATCAGCTCATTAGTCGTCCCATAGATTTCGATAACACCGATAAAAACCGAGCGGAAAGTCCAAATGGCCACTCCGAAATTATAAATGTAAAAAGGTAAAAAACCAGGTAAATATTTTATCGGTAAAACGTAAAAAAGAAGGCAGATAAGCATCCCTAAAATTAAGGGAAAAACCCAGGCGTATTGCATGGCAGTTGAATAAACACCAAGGCTGTAATGTTCATAAACTATACCAAAAATAGCTACAAAAATTGTCACGCCAGCATAAATAAAAAAGCTGTGAAAAAATGTCTTTTTATTTTCCGATATAAACGATGTCACTAATTGGCCTCTGTTCTATTTTAGGGAACCAGCTATTTGGTTGTATAGGTCTATTGACTAAATGACCATTAAAATACATAGTAGCTGAACCGCCGCCGTCAAGATTGTAAGCGGTATAACAATGCAAATCTTTCATGATTTGCGCAACTTCATATAATTTTAAACCTGCACTTTCAGAAGTGCGACCATCTGAAACTATAAAAATGTAATGCAGTGGAGCGATCATCCCGATCGCGCATCTCTGATTAAGGGCCATTGATGGGACATCAACTTCTTGGTCGGGGGTGACCATAATTTCATTATTCACAACTAAACCAGGCCCAAAGGAAAAAACTTGCCAAGCCCCGCGATCAGCGATACTTCTTAAGGTGGTATCAGCCTCTTTAAACACTTCGAAAGTGCCGTCACTAAAAACCGCTAAATCCTCAGCTTTTGCCCTGACAGATTCTCTTAAATAAAAGCCGTTGCGGATGACATAGCCTTTTTCTTGGGCCCCATAAAAGTCGCCGTTAATGGCGAGTATGCCGTTATTAGCTTTGCAAATATCAGAAGTTCTTTCGACAATATTTTGTCCAAAGGTATTTTTGGCTAAAGCTGTTTTAAAATACTGCAAACTTTTTAAACGAATATCCGCGACATAATAAGTAGTCGTATTCGTCGCATTGCGAAGACTTTGGACATCAATATAAATATCGGGATCGGAATAGCGCTCGTCATTATACACTTGCTCAGTGGTGAAAAGAGCGTTAATTTGTTCCGGAGTTAAGTTTTCATAATATGGAGAAGGCGTTGGCTCAAAAGAACTAGCAGTCGATGAAGGTGTGCTACTTGAACTCTGAGAGAGCGATGAATTGCTGGGGTTAATTGATGAGGTGGAAATCGAAGAAGGTAGGCTCGAACCCGCAAAAGAAAAACTGATGTTACTATTGACATCAATACGTCTATTAATTTTAATGATCACAAAAGTGTCGAGAAGCGAATAAGTACTAAATCCGACACAAGCGACAAATAACACTAGGAACGTAATAAGTTTTTTCATTTTTTTCTTTTCCTGAAGACAAATAACCTTTGCACTAACCAACTCATGGAAAACATGATGGCTTCAACGATGATTTTAGCACCAAACTCATTGACATGAGCGCGTTTGACTAAGAGCCATAGTAATAAGGTGTTGCACCCTAAGATAAAGATAGCCAAAACGATGTATTTGACTACCGCTTTCCCTAGGTTAGCTTCACTGTGAAAAACTATTTTATAGTTAAGGGCAAAGTTTACTGAAGCCGATATAATTCTAGCAATAATATTGGAGGCAATCAACCAATACACCCAGTCTACTTTAAGTAAAGTAAGTAATGAATATATCGAAAAATCAATTAAAAAACCAATGAGTGAGGAAGCAGAAAATTTAAGGATTTCTTTAAAAATTCTAGCGGTATCTCTTAAAGTTTGATAGTGAGACCCACTATTGTCTTCAATATAAATGGTGGCAATCTTAACTTCTTTAATTTTAATTTTATATCTCACAGCGGCTAATAAAACATTTGTTTCATACTCATAGCGATCACCACTAGTATTTATTAATAATTCCAGCAATGTCGATGGAAAAGCCCTTAAACCCGTCTGAGTATCGTAGAGATGGTGATGAGTGGTGAGTGAAAAAGTTGCCCGTCCTAAGAAATTACCAAACCGACTTCTTAAAGGAGTTCCTTTGTCAAATTGCCGAGAACCGATGACGATGGTGTTTCGTCTATTATCGCATTCTAAGGTAATTTTATAAGCATCATCAACTTTGTGCTGTCCATCGGAATCAAGTGTTACAATCGTGCTTTTTTCTTTAAAATGTTCAGCGATATAAGAAAAACCATGTTTTAAGGCAAAGCCTTTACCCTGGTTAAGATCATATTTTAAATAAATAACTTCTTCCGGTAAGCGGTCGAATATTTGCTCATAGTTTGGGCCACTGCCATCATTGACGACGATTAATTGATAGTCGTAGCGCTGCAAACCTTTGACCACATCTAAAAGCGTCTCGGTTGGCTTATAAGAGGGAATTATTGCGAGATGTTTTTTCATAAGGCCTTAAAACATTATAATTTTTATTAGTGAAATGCAAAAGTAAATTATCAGTTTCCAAAAGAGATTAACTTGCGATAAAAAATAACCATTAATCATCAGTTTAAATAGGGGTTTCGTTTTCCTTGTTTTTATAAAGAATATATTTACGGGTAAAATAATTCCAAATCAAACCGATTAATGTTTTAAAAAAGAAAGCGATGACGAATAACCAGAATACATAATTGCCCCAAAAAGTAAACTTTAATAAGTAGTCAATCCCGATCGAATTGATATCTGCTTGAAAGGATGAACTAGAGACAAAGCGACACAGTTCATACGTCCCATAACTCAAACCGTATGCAATTGCCGAAAAAATAACGAATTAAACAATGAATTTCGCTGACTTAGTTACCGTTTCTTTTTGTTTGCCCTTAAATACCCAATAAGTCGATAAGATGTAATTTAAAATGACACCAACAATAAAGCCTGCTAATAAGGAAAAAGCAGATTGGATCGTTTTAGGGACACTTTTTAAAATCATCAAAAAAAAGGAAGTGACAAGAAAGTCTGCCGCTGCACATATCAAGCCAGTAATTAAAAAACTGATTAGTTCCTCTGATAAAGAATAAGATCTTTGTTTTTCGATATATATATAATCCTAACACTGTTGCCAGAGCATTTCCCCATTAAAAGTAAAATATATAGACAGAGAAATGAGATTGAATAAAATAAAGCACCAGTGGGCTACTTATTAACGTTAAATTGACTACCGACACTATCTATTTCTTTAAAGGTGACAACAATCACGCCATTACTATACGCATTCGCGAACTAAAGTTTTGTCTCTTTTAATTAAAAAAAGAGTCTTCAATTGGTTTTTTATATATAAAGTTCTTATGCCATTAAAAAGCAAACAATATTTCATTTGTAATGAATTATCAAATGGTATTTGCTAAAATACTAATCGCAAGGAAGAAGGAAGTATTGATGAAAAAAATTTTACTTGAAACTAGTGCTCGGCATATACACATTACTGAAGAGCATTTTAATATCTTATTTGGCCCTGACGCTAAACTTGAAGTCAGAGGACCTTTATCACAACCCGGACAATTCGCTAGTACTGCGCGTCTAGAAGTAGTCGGTCCAAAAAGATCCATTTCTAATGTATCAATTTTGGGACCGTTTAGAAAAGCTACACAAATAGAAGTTAGTATGACTGATATGAGAACATTAGGTCTTCCAGCAGTCATCAGAGAGTCCGGCGAAATCGTCGGTTCCGCTCCAGTTAAGTTAATTGGTCCAGTTGGTGAAATCGAAGTAGCAGAAGGGTGTATTGTCGCTAAAAGACATATCCACATGACACCAGCGGATGCAAAGGAGTTCGATGTTAAGAATGGCGATATCGTCCAGTTAGCGGTTGATACTCCAGAAAGAAGTTTAATTTTTGGTGACGTAGTAGTTCGCGTTAGAGAAGACTTCGCCCTTACCGCTCACATCGATACCGATGAAGCTAATGCTGCTGGCATTATCGGGAAAACATACGGCACTTTAATTAAGTAAATACTAAGGGTTAATGACATTTAAACTAAATTACTTTGATCTTAAAAAAGATTAAACTTTAATTGTTTTATTCCCTAAATAGTCTATAATATTTTTGCTTATCCAGAATTGCGTTAAAGGGAATGAAAAAACGCAGTGGCAACTCTCGTAAGAGTAAGTGCTTTTCCCTAGCAAGGTTCCCACAACCTTGAACGATAAGTTGAAGGAAAATGAGATAACCCTTCCTAATGTGGGAGGGTTTTGTTTTTTATCGAGGTAGTAAAAATGCCAAAAGAAAAAGTTTTATTTACATCAGAGTCAGTTAGTGAAGGCCATCCTGACAAAGTTTGCGATCAAATCGCAGACGCTATTTTAGATGCTTGTTTGAAAGAAGACAAAAATGCTCGGGTTGCTTGTGAGGTTTTTGCCAGCAAAAATTTTGTTTTAATCGGTGGAGAAATCACTTGTAAGAAACAACCAAATTATGAGGTGATTGCAAAAGATGTTTTAAAAAATATTGGTTATGATCGGCCTGAATACGGAACCGATTATCACGATGTTGAAGTCCTGGTGAAGGTTAAAGAACAATCGCCTGATATCTCGCGCGGACTTAATCAAAAAAAACCAGAAGAGATGGGGGCGGGTGATCAAGGGATGATGTTTGGTTATGCCACAGATGAAACTTCAGGTTACATGCCTTTAGCTATTTCTATCGCTCATAAATTAGTCAGAGAAGCGACACTTCAAAGAAAGGCTGGCACTTTTAAACATGCGCGCCCAGATATGAAATCACAAGTGACAATTGATTATACTGATCCCCAAAATATTAGAATCGAGACGATTTTAATGTCCATTCAACATGACGACAATATTGATTTAGATGCTTTTAAGCTATATGTCCATGAAAACATCATGAAAAAAGTTGCTCTTTCCTTTAATTTAAATACCGATTTTAAGATTCATATTAATCCGACAGGTTCGTTTGTGATTGGGGGGCCAACTGGTGATACCGGTCTTACTGGAAGAAAAATTATTGTCGATACGTATGGAGGGACTTGCGAACACGGTGGTGGGGCTTTTTCAGGCAAAGATCCGACAAAAGTCGACCGTTCTGCTGCTTATATGGCGAGATATATTGCGAAAAACTTAGTGGCTGCCGGTGTTGCAAAACGGTTACGAGTCCAATTGAGCTATGCTATTGGTCTTCCGGAACCATTATCGATAAATGTTAGAACTTATAAAACCGCAAACTATTCCGACGATGAGATTTTAGCGGTTATTAAAAAGCTTTTTGATTGTCGCCCAGGTATGATTATTGATCACTTTTCCTTAAAACAACCGTCTTTTAAATACCAAGAAATAACTAATTATGGACATTTTGGTCGCCCTGATATCGACCTGCCTTGGGAAAAGCTTGATAAAGTTGATGAAATAAAAAAACTTCTAGCATCTAATTTGTCATTTTAAATTGTTTTTTGTGTATAATAAAAGTGATCAAACTTCTGTTTCTTAATTTGGAAGGAGGTTACACATATGAAATACCAAATTATCGGCAAAAACATCCCCGTAACAGACGCTATTTCTTCAACGATTAAGAAAAAAATGTCTAAAATGGATAAATTTTTTCTTATTAACGATGAAGTGGAATGCCGGGCTGTTATTAGTGTTCATGGACAAACTCAAAAAATTGAAATCACAATTTTCCTACCAATGGTGCCACTAAGAGCGGAAGTAGAAAATGAAGATTTATATGCCGCTATCGACTTGGCAGTTGACAAACTTGTAGGACAAATGCACAAACTCAAAACTCGCATGGACCGCAACAGTGGTCGCGAATCATTTGCCCGTAATGTA
>JAAZFO010000054.1 GCA_012511695.1 Erysipelotrichia bacterium
AAATAAATCTTTATAAAAAAGTAGGTAAGTTTCACCTTAATAAATGATTAATTTATTGCGTGTCTAGCAACTTTTATTTAATGAAGGCCCCTAGATACCTCGCCCCGATAAGACTTTCTTGTTTATTTCATTGACTATATTGCTAATTTTTTATATATTAGTAACTGCATGTAATGCAGCATGTGAATACATTCTGACTGACGTTTAATACGATTGTTACGTAGTAACCGAAGCTCTAAGGTGAACCGTTTAATTAAACACCCGGGAATAAGGGATTCACACCTATTCATTATTGTGCAAATAAGTGAAAGGAAATATAAACATGAGGTACACAGGACCAGTTTGGAAAAAATCACGTCGCTTAGGCTTTTCCATTTTAGAAACTGGTAAAGAATTAGCGAAACGCCCGTATGGCCCAGGCCAACATGGGAGAAGCCGTCGTCGGAAACAGTCTGAATACGGTAAACAATTAATCGAAAAACAAAAATTAAGACATATGTACGGAGTTAACGAAAGACAGTTCCGTCGTTTGTTTATGATTGCGCTGAAGAGTAAGGAAGTCACCGGTTTGGCTTTTATGAAACTCCTTGAATCCCGCGTCGATAACTTGGTTTATCGGATGGGTTTTGCGAGAACTCGTCGTGGCGCCAGACAACTCGTCAATCACGGCCACGTTGAAGTCAACGGTAAGAAACTCGACATTCCAAGTGCTTTATTACAAGTCGGTGATGTCATCAGTATTAAAGAGTCAAGTAGGGGCCTTAAAGTTATTAAAGAATCGCTCGCTTCAACGAACGCCAAAATCGGCTGGGTAGAAGTTGATCCTGAAAAATTATCTGGCAAATACATTCGCGAAGTCGAACGCAAAGAATTACCACAAGACATCTCCGAATCAGAAATCGTTGAATACTACAATCGTTTGCTCTAATATCATCTATACAACAAGAAATTTGTGGTTCTACTAATAGAACGTGGACAAGCCGTGACCTTAGAATCACGGCTTTTTCTTATACTTATAATAATGGGCATCATACGCTTACGAAAACGTTTAGAGTTCATCTAGTCATGAGCTTCTTTTGTGTTTGTAATAGTTTTAATCTAATCATAGATATTTTCACTCAGCGCATTAGTATATCTAATTTTGTTTTGAGTATAAGAAAAATTAGAAGCAGTTTTAAATCGCCCTTTGTGGCACGGCTCTCGCTGTTATCATTATTAATAAATAAAATAACTCGACGTCATGTTGAATCATTGCGAATTCTAAATCAGTTTTGCCCTAATTCTTTCCAAAATGTAAATATATTACGTATATGAACTTGATTTAAAAATGGTAACCGCCCCAATTAAAATAGACCCTCTTTATTAGTAATCTAATGAAATGAACGTTTTAACATACAATAAACTATAAAAAAACACAAGAAAGTCATATAAGATATTGTCTCGATATCGTAAGATAATTTTGAAAGAAAACATAATTAGTATTTTACTGGTGTTTTTATTCATAACTTTGGGGTGTAGTTTTTTAGGGGCTGCCCCATACATAATGTAAAACCCTAAAAGAAAGGAACGCAACATTAAGTTG
>JAAZFO010000055.1 GCA_012511695.1 Erysipelotrichia bacterium
AATGAGTATTATCTAAGACTATTCGGTTTATGCTCCACGATAATTAAAGTTTTTTTTCATTTTTAAAATGTTGATGACAATAATTGAAATCGTGTTTTAAAAAGCGGCAGTAAAAGAAATAAAATAGTCTCTATTCAAAAACGATTAATCTTGTGTATAATGTAATTATCATGGCGCGTAAAACGATGCTACACGGAATGAAAATCAATACACGATGGTCTCCTGCGACCATGTTTTCTTCGCTTTTTTTAATTATTCTAGGTTGTGGCGTCGCGATCCCGCTTGCTCTTTTGTTTTGGGCACCGATTTCGATTGTTATCGAAGATGTTTCTCTTATCAACATCGATTTCAAAGGTTGGGAGCTTGTTTACGAAGGAATAAGTCAGATGATTGTCGGCGTGAATGGTGGAGAAGAAGTCTTTTTAGAGAACATTCAAGATTATTCTGGAATTACAAAATTGTTCGTAATTTTAGAACTCATCTTTGCTAATTCGTCTTTAAGTGAACTTTCGGCTAATTTCGGGTTTGATATTGCACCAGTTTTTGCTTTGATCACTGTTGGATTGCTCGTTTTAACGGTCGCCTTGGTCGGGATTACTTCTTTGTTTGCAGTGTTGATTGGACTTTATGGTTTGCTGACTGGCAGAGTTCGCAATTTCAAAATTTTTAAAAGAACTGCTTGGTGGCTGTTTATTTTCTTGATTTTCGAAGCTGGAATTCCAATTGCTTTATATTTTCTCATGCCTCAACTTTTAAATGGATTCGAATTAGTCATTGAAGAAATCTTGGTGACTATTGAAAGTGCATCCATCGAATTTACAAGCGTCATATACCAGGTGGTATATTTGATCGGAGCTTTTGTCATTGCAATAGTTATAAACATAATTTATACCGTTCGTTTTAAAAACGCTCTTTATATTAAAAATCTCAAAGCTTTAGAAGCGGCCCAAGCTGCTCGGGAAGCATCGGGTTATCCGGGATTTGGAACTCAAAAAGTCAATAACTATGGGGTGAACACCGAACAACAAAAAAGCGTTCGACCGGAAATCATCTACGTTCCTGCTCCACAACCAGAAGTTGTGCAAGCAAAAAAGACAATAGATTATAGTAAAATGAACGGACTTCCAAGTAATTTAACCGCGATTGGCGGTCATTCATTTAGTAAAAATTTAAATTTGGAAGTCGCGATTATTCCTTCGACGATTACCGAAATTGGTGCTAGTGCATTTGCAAACTGTCTTAATTTACAAATGGTATCTATCCCGTTTTCGGTTAAAAAAATCGGATACAATGCGTTTTTTGGATGTAAAAAATTAACTCGCATCAACTATAATGGTAAAAAAGCTGATTGGAGCAAAGTGAAAAGAGGGAGCAATTGGCTCTCAAGTGCTGGCGTCACGACTGTTATTTGTTTAGATGGCCCGGTTACCGTCAATCCATATCATTAGAAGATGATTGAACCTAAGAACAATCATCTTTTTTATTTTCTCTTTTGAATATGTTAAAATTACTTCACCTATGAACATCGCAGTTATTTTAGCCGCCGGAAAAGGCGAGAGAATGTTAGAACATAACATCCCTAAGGGCTTTATAAACGTTTTAGGAAAACCACTTTTGTATTACGCTTTAAAAACCTTTCAAGAATGTGAAGAAGTCGATCGAATCATCCTCGTTATACCGGAAGATTTTTTTGCTGTTGCCGCTTGCTATCAAAAAGAATTTGGTTTTTCTAAATTTAAACAAATCGTTGTCGGAGGCAAAACCCGTCAGGAAAGCGTTCTTTTAGCGTTGCAAAACTCTAATGCTTCTGAAGAAGACATCGTTTTAATTCACGATGCCGCTCGTCCTCTTGTCAGCCAAAGAATCATCAAAGAAAACATTTCAACTGCCTTAAAAGTTGGTGGAGCTGCGACGATGATTCCAACTAGTGATACGATCATCATTTCCAAAGATGGAAAATCAATCGATTTCATCCCGGATCGAAATGAGTATTATTTAGAACAGACTCCGGCGAGTTTTTGCTTTGCACAAATATATCAAGCTCATCTACTCGCACTTAAAA
>JAAZFO010000056.1 GCA_012511695.1 Erysipelotrichia bacterium
CCGAAATGTCTATTATCGGAGAAGTTTTGGAAGGTTGGATCCTTAGTAAAATCACGAGTCCAAGTACTAATGGTGCGACCAGATGGGTTCACTTCACCACTTAAAATACGACCAACGGCACCTGGGCCGACGTCACCTGGGTTACCGATCCAAAGGATACCTGCAACCTTATCATCATTCATAAAGACATCACACTCAATCAAGTTAGATGAGTTGATGACGATGATAATTTTGTCGACTAAGTCGTGTAAATTGTCAAATAAATCTTGCTCGTTGTCTGAAAGTTCTAGAGCATGCTTTTCGGAAAAACCGAATTGGGTTGAGTCTGTTGAGTCGATGGTTTGGACGTCACAGCCTTCGGCACCTTCACGGGTAAGGACCTGAATACCGATTTCATCATAATCATCGAATGAATTGATGAGGGCTTGATCGTAACTGGACCATGGAGTTTCTCCGATGGTGACCTGTGAATTGCCTTTCCAGCCGTCGTTACCATTCGTACGTCCGCGACCAGATTTGTTGTTATCTTTGTAAAATGCGGTTAAGTCTGGGTTGATTACGAATCCTGCATCAGTCAATGACTTTTGTAAGTCAATTGAAGTGACACCCGAGGAAACGGAACCGGAACCAGAACCGGAACCACCTCTTGCTAAATTGGTGGAACCTTTACCACAGACTGAGATTTTGGTACCTGCGGGTAATGGCAAGGAGCCATCATTTTTAAGAAGGACAAAGCCTTCATCTGCCATTTGACCATTGATCTTAGTTCCGTGTTCGATGTACTGCGCTCTTTCGCTGTATTCACCGATAAACAAACTTTGCGGATCTCTGGCCAGAGGATTTGCTACCCCGCCACGTTGCGCGAGCACTGGAAAAACCATGCCGACAACAAACAGACCAAATAAAAATTTTTTCTTCATCTGTTATTTTCCTTTCTGAAGATGTTTTGCATAGATAAATTTTGCCTATTTAAAAGTGCAAACTAATTTTAAGGTTTATTAGCGTTAGCGCTAAAATCCCGTAATTAACACTATGCTTCTTTCACTCCTATTTTAAATTTAATCTCTCGTTATAAATATGACAAATATGTGTTTTTCCATAGATAATATTAGCATGCGCCATGAAAAACATGATAATTATGTAAATACATAAGCCACAGCTCTTCACATTTAAAGTCATTCAAATCGCATTAATCGCTTTCTTTTCCTGTAGGTTTTGATACTTTCTGGATAATTTTTATGCTTTTTTAAAAGGGACTACTAATAGAATTTTCTTCTTAAGATTTAGTAATCTATGTGCTCCTCTATAGTATTAACACTATTAACAACAAACAAAGAGTGTTATGAGCTACTTCTCGTAAAACTACCTCTTCACCTGGCTAATCTTTATGGGCCTTATTAAAAAACGGCTGTCGAGTTAACGCTTGACCTATTTAGAATTTCATTTTTCTATTCAATAATATTAGTTGATTTTCGGTTTTAACAATACTTCTTTAACAAAAAATATTTATGTGCCAAAATTAAATTGATTATAGCCGATAAAAAGGCGATACAAACATAAATAATAAAGGAGACAAATATGGGATTGTTAGACAAGCTGAAAAGTAAAGTTGGCGATGCGATGGAAAAATCGATGGTGAAAAACTTACAAGGAGACAGCAAAGCTGCATACGAAAAAGAAAAGGCAAAACAAGTTGCAGAAAATGTTGATTTAGCCTCAGCACAAGTTAGTGCTAAAGAAGATTTACAAACACGTAGAGTGGCAGCGACAAAAGCGGAGATGAAAAACCCTGATATTTTACTTAGAAAAATTGGCGTGATCGATGAAAATAACATTTGGATTGGCGGATTTGCTAATTTTAAAACTAAACAAAATCCAATTTTTGCCAATTTATTATCAGGCAACAAAAACTTGCGCATTTTATCGTTAGCAAACGGAACTTTTTATTTAAGCAGGTTTGAAAAAGGATTGTTTTATGCTTATAAGACGTTTGTTCTAGAACAAGTGCAGTCTTGCAAAATTGAAGGTCTTATAAACAAAAGTATCCGAATAAAATTAAACGATGGCGCTGCATATTCTGTAGCTATTACCGAAAACAAAGATAAAATCGAAGACTTAAGAAAAGTATTAAAAAAATAAAAAAACTTACTAAAAAGTTAAATTTCAAAAAAGAAAGAGATCCGTAAATAGTCTGACTTAAGACTACTGCGGGTCTTTTTTTAAAAGTGACTGCTGAAAGTTTTTCTTTACTAAAGAAAAAGATCTGATACATTGTATCAAATCTGTCTTTGCTTGGCGGAGTAGATGAGACTCGAACTCATGCGCCAGTTACCCGACCTACTACCTTAGCAGGGAAGCCCCTTCACCAACTTGGGTACTACTCCACTTGAATGCACATTATATTAACATACCCATCATTCAAAATTAAATAGGATTTTTATTAATTAATAAGCTTTAGCAAAGAGGACGACTTTTTTAGCGGGCTGACCACAAACTAAACAGGTGTCACCAATCGGCATTTGATTAAAAGGAAGAACGCGCGCGGTCGCGGTCGTTAAGTCTTTAATTTTATCCTCACAAGCTTGATTGCCACACCACATCGCTCTCGCATAGCCACCCTTAGCCATCACTTCGTTAAACTCTTCCATATTTGTGACATCAGTGATGTGGTCTAGTAAGAATGCATGGGCTTTTTCATACATCTCTTGTTGGACTTGTTTGATCAACATTTTAACAGTAGCGACAAACTCTTCTTTTTTAACAGTTAATTTCCTACCGTCGTGACGGATGACAATCGTGACGACACCCTTTTCGATATCGCGAGGTCCGATTTCAATTCTAAGAGGGACACCTTTCATCTCATATTCCGAAAATTTCCAACCTGGAGTTTTATCGGATTCGTCAATTTTAACGCGTATTTCAGCATTTTTTAATAAGGTTTCTAAACTTCGAGCAGCGGGAATGACTTCTGGCTTTCGCTGAGCGATAGGGATGATGACCGCTTGAATGGGAGCAACATAGGGTGGTAAAGATAAACCATTATCATCGCCGTGGACCATAATAATCGCCCCTAATAGCCGGGTAGATACACCCCAAGAAGTTTGGTGAGGATGGTGAACTTTTCCATCTCTTCCTTGAAATCTAATATTAAAGACTTCAGCAAAACCTGTCCCAAAATAATGGGTCGTTCCACTTTGTAAGGCTTTACCATCAGGCATCAAGGCTTCAATGGCGTACGTTTCTAGTGCGCCCGCAAATTTTTCTTTATCAGTTTTTCGACCAGTCGTAAAAGGAATCGCTAATAAGTCACGGCCTAAGTCAGCGTAAATCTCGAGCATTTTAAGGGTTTCGGTCCGCGCTTCTTCTTCGTTTTCATGCATCGTATGGCCTTCTTGCCATAAAAACTCCGCTCCTCTTAAAAATGGACGCGTTGTTTTTTCCCATCTGACGACTGAGCACCATTGATTATAAAGTTTTGGTAAATCGCGATACGAAGAAATAATTTTTGCATAATGTTCGCAAAAAAGGGTTTCACTCGTCGGACGGATGATGAGAGGGTCTTCTAATTTTGTCCCCCCACCATGTGTGGCCACTAAGCATTCAGGAGCAAAGCCAGCGACGTGATCTTTTTCTTTTTGGAGTAAAGATTCGGGAATGACTGTCGGCATGTAGACATTTTGATGACCCGTCTCTTTAAATTTTTTATTTAAATAATTTTGGATCTCTTCCCAAATGGCGTAGCCATAAGGGCGATAAATAATAAAACCTCTCACTGAGGAATAGTCCATTAATTCTGCTTTACGGCACACATCGGTGTACCACTGCGCAAAGTCATCCTCTCGTCTTGTAATCGCTTCATTTTTAATGTGGTTATCTTTGGCCATATTTCCATCTCCCTTGACGATAACTGTCGCCCAAAGTTACTAATTTATCAATTTTCTTTTTTTCAATTGGCAACAACATCTCATTACTCGAAACAATGGTTTCTGAAGAGACGGCGTTGAGCCCTGATTTGATGATTAGTTCAATCGCTTGCCACCCTTCGATATCGGTGGCAATAATCGGTTTGTGATATTTAAGTAAAGATTCTATAAGTGAATGAATAGATAGGCGGATGCGATTGTTACGTTTTATTTCCCCGATCATCGCCGCACCGGCGACGAAATAATCAAAGTTAAAATAAACCGTTGGATCTAATAAAAGATTTTTATCTTTCATCAACATCGCTAATTCAAATTTGTGATGCTGAAGGTTTTTTAAAGCATCATTTAATAAAGATAAGCCTGAAGCATTTTCATTTATTTCTTGTTCTTCAAAGAGCAAAACTAATTTGATATTTTTTGTTTCTGGGATTTGCGCTAAGACTTCGACGAGGTGGTCGATATCTTGTAAAGAAACTTGCATAAATAAGCGCCAATTAGGGTCTTGTTTCTCGCTGGCAAACTTCGGAATGACATGGCGGGCGA
>JAAZFO010000057.1 GCA_012511695.1 Erysipelotrichia bacterium
CGACCTTTCATTACGTCAACCGGTGACCCCAGGTTTGTCCGGTGCCACGAATAAATCAGCAATAAATCTTTCTGATCCAGCTTCAACTGATTTGGATCCAGAACTACAATTTTATGCAAATCCTATTTTTGGTAGAGACACATATGATAAGTGGTTACCGGCAAAAAAAGGACACTACGTTTCGTTTCCACTAGAGTTACGTTTCGTTTCACGTGCTCAAAATCAAGCAGTGACTGATGGGCCTGAAGGTTCAATTCCTGTGGGCCAAGAAGCTGAAAATATCGCAAAAGATGTCTACCTTTCTGACCTTTTGATTCAAAAAGCTGCCGAAAATCCATTAGAACCAACTGCGGGTGGAGATATTTCTGATGCTGTTCGCGTTCACCTCCATGTTGTCGGTGAAGAAGCGGCTAAGGATAATTTCTTAATCTCGAAAAATGGTGGCACAACGATGACCCATGGCAGATTAGATATCGATGGCGACGGCGTACTCGATCAAGCTTATGATGCAGATGATATCTATGGTTTTGAAAGTGAATTACAAGATGTTATTTATGGAGAAGGCAAATATATGTCTTTTGCCGCAAAAGATGACGCTGACTATATTACCGGAGCAAAATATTATACCGAACTCGATCTCGCTACTGGTGTTGTCACCGCAGAAGATGATGACGACATAGAGCCGATCCTTGTTAAACGTGCCGCTGGTAATTCGCAAACACTTGAAAATCATGATGCCCCAAAATCCAAGAAAATTGGAACAACCATCGCTGATGAAGACGAATTCTTAACTGTCGTGGTTACCATTTGGGTTGAAGGTTGGCATAAATTTAATAATGGTTCTGCGTATTCTTCCATTTGGGATGAAGAGAGTCTCATTACTGCAGCCTTTAATGTCGGTCTCCAATTTGCTGTTCAAACTGAAGACCCAGCTAATCAATAAACGATCATCAGTGAGCACATCGTCACAAAAGATAAAAGTTTAATTTATAAAGGGAGGAGAATATGAAGAAGTTTAATCCAGCTGCTTTGGTTTTCGGATTTTTCGGACTGGCCACTATGACTTCAATGTTAGGTGCAGTCAGCGGTTCTTTGGCGTGGTATGCATATGCCACCCGGGCCGTGGTTTCATATTCTGGCACTTCTGTTTTTAATACTATGCAATTACAAATCGGCATGGCGTCGACAATTCAAATCAAAAATTTTCATGCTGATGACCGCATGTCTGAAGAGACTTTTATAAACGATGAGCATTATTATTATTTTTCACCCGCGGGTATTGGCTTATCTTCAAGAGCTATTAATACCTATCTCGCCGCTAATGGCTATGCGACTAATAGTTTGTATCAGGTGACTTCAGGATCTTTTAAGCCAGGGGAAAACTTTACTTTAAAGGAAGCGCCTAATATTACTAACTATCACAATACGGCACTGGCGAAAAAAAACTTGTATGCCAAAGTACCATTTGTGTTTCGCGCTTTGCAAAGCGAAGTAGCTACCGAAGCTTTTATTTCTGAGACAGAAATTTGGTTAACAGATGCAAAAGCGAGAGCTTCCTCAATTAGTCAAGGTGA
>JAAZFO010000058.1 GCA_012511695.1 Erysipelotrichia bacterium
AGATTAGAAAACGAAGGACTGATAGAAAAAATAGGTGGTTATAGAGACACAAAATATATCAAAAAATTAAATTAATTCATGAAAAAATAAATAAATATTTTTAAAAAAGTGAGAAAACAAGTAAACCAACCGCGCTAGTTATAATTTGTGGTTTAATTAATGCGGAGCGCCAAAGAAAAAAGTGCTACTGTTGTACCGATTATGGCACGTTAATATCAACTGAAAAGTGATCCATCTTCGCAGGATTAATGAATAATGTTAGAGATCGAAATTTGTCAAGAGCTGCGCCGGCGTTTTTCTAAGCATTTGCGCAACTGGTATTAACGCAACGACAATATTGACGACATAAACTAAGATAATTGCTAACATAAAGGTCGGTACTGTAACCCTCAGGTTAAATAGTCCTCTTAAAAATGAACTACTAATTGTTTTGGCAAGCACGCTACCAATTAACACCCCCACTAAGGAAGTTGCGGTTGTAATAATGAAATATTCAATACCAAACAATCTTATAACTTCACCTTTACTAATACCGAGATTTCTTAAAATACTAATTTCTTTCCTTCTCTGTGTCAGACTACTTCTCACTAAAAAATAAAATATTAAAACACTAATGCCTAAAGCGATGAAGCTTTGCATTAAACTTGCTGAAAGTGATAAGTCCCGGGTTTCTTTTAATTCTCTTACTTTTTGTTCGTAACAATTAATGGCCACACTAGGCATCTCACCTTTACTATAAAGCAACACATAATTATCAACATCCTCAATTACAATTCTTTTCATGGTATCTAGTGTTGCGTATGTAGGATAATATAGATAGTCTATATCAATAATATCGGGATCCTCATAGTAGCCGATTATTTTATATCTATATTGATGAACGCCACCGATAAATTGATAAAAATCATCTTCCCGACCATAAAAAATTTCACTCACATAAAGACCGTATTTGCCGACTCTTTCTGGTGCCACTAATGTTTCATTGATGACCACGCTATCATCTAACACGCTAGCGTTAGCAATGTAATCGACTAAGTTTTTTTGCAAAACAAAACTATCAACATAAATGGCGTGGTGACCAGTGTTGACGGCACCAGCTATTTTAAAGACATTTTCAAGGCTTCCAATCATCACTGTTTGATTAATCAAATGTTCAACCTTATTAATCCCGAAAGCTTCATATAAATAGTAACTCTCATAATCTTTATCTAGCACTCTGGAGTCAATATAAACCATGTTGGGGTCGGTAGTTTCTTTACCAATCGCTTCTTTAGGGTAAATATTTAAATTCATATTTGAAGTAAATGTTCCTGTTTTAAAGCTGACGTTATAATTGTAATAAACAATTAAATCTTCAGGATAATCCTCATAAACAATTTGCTCTCTTCCATAGTCCACATAATAACTATTTTTATCGTCATCGACATTACTCGTATTAATAAAGAGCGCTGAAGTCAATAGTAAAAAACTTGTGGTAAACATTATGCCTAAAGAAATAAGGGCGAAAATTTGTGCTTTCCCTTTTCTACCTAAAGTTAATAATTTTTTTAAAGCCATCATGAGTGAATCTTTAAACGTATAAACACTTTTTTTGGTTCTTTGTTTTTTATGGGCTTCTAAATCTTCTAAATTAAAAGTTGTTTTGCTAGTAAAGGTTTCTTGAAAATCTTTATTATGTTCATTGATTAATTTCACTTCGCTACGGTCATTTAAAATTTTAACAGTCGCATTTGATTCGCTTGTTTTTAAATAATAATTATTATCAATCTTCACAAGCGTTAAACTGACATCGCTTAGATTTTCATTACTATAAATATTAATATTATGGCTAGTAACATTATTTA
>JAAZFO010000059.1 GCA_012511695.1 Erysipelotrichia bacterium
AAAATTGGTAAAGACACACCATCAAACGGCATTTGTTTTACGATGCCTGTTTAACTAACCACAAGTTTGAAAAGGTAAAAACAGTTTATTAGATTGAATTTCAACTACTATCTCTTGCAATTTAAACTGACCTTTTTAAAAGGAATTAATTTATTATGGACTTAACATAATCACCTGATGGTGTTAGGTCTTTTTTTATAAGTTTACTCATTATTTTTGAATTATTAAATGAGTATGGTAGGATAATATTTAATAAATATTTATGACGATTAAACTAATTAAATTAACTAAAGATTATTATGACCAATTAGTGGAGATGATCGATGAATGGCGCATGGATATAAAACAACAGCACACCAATTCCTCCCCCGCTACAATTTTTGAAAATTGTTATGATGATTTTGATTATTATCTCGCTCATTTAGAAGTCAAGCAACCGACAGATACCCTCGTTCCCGACTCCACCTTTTTCTTATATGATGAAAAGCGAGCTAAATTATTAGGGGCGATTAATATTAGACACTATTTATCTGAGTATTTACTCCATTACGGGGGCCATATTGGCTGTGGTATTAGACCGAGCGAAAGGCGTAAAGGCTATGCGACTTTAATGATAATAATGGCTCTTATTGAATGCAAAAAACTGGGCATTAATCGCGTGCTTATGGTATGCAATAAAGACAATATTGGCTCTGTGAAATCCATTCTGAATAATGGCGGTCTTCTTGAAAACGAAACCGTTGATCTAAAAGGTAACACTATTCAAAGATATTGGATAAATATTTAAAATAGGGCCTCACTCTTAAACTTAATCGCTGAAAAATTTTAATAAGATTCAACTTTTATTAATCGATTTTGTTTATAGGTTACTTTTATTTTGAAATAAGGGGCATGATTAATTAGCAGGGGTAAAAAAGCTTTGTCACCTTCCCACATCGGATAAAGATAAATATCTTTTATGGGAATCCACCGCAGCATTCCTTCTGCGCAGCCGACTACTGAACCCGAAAAGTCCGTAATTTCATAAACATACATGAGCTCGTGATAGTTTTCATTAACAAAAATTACTTCACCCGCCATGGAAAGTGAATGGACATCTAGGCCAGTTTCTTCTTTAACTTCACGAACGGCTGCTTCATCAGGACTTTCATTTGGCTCAAGTTTTCCGCCGACTCCAATCCACTTACCTTTGTAATAATCATTTTTTTTGCGGTTACGAAAAAGTAAAAGATAATGGTCATCTTTTTTAAGATAACAGACAACAGTTCGCCTTAAATAATCCATACCTTTATTTTAGAACACTTTTGATACTTTAGGTTAAAAATTATAAAAATGATTAGTTTTAAATTGTTGGTGTGGCCAAGAGGACTTGAACCTCCATGAGTTTCCTCACTAGATTCTGAGTCTAGTGCGTCTACCAATTCCGCCATGGCCACATGTTTTAAACTAAACCGCGTTTTTTATCTTCTTCTTGCAAAACTTTAAAATCAATTTTGTTTAACAAAGTAAGAGGCAATTGTTTTCGAAACTCAATTTCCTTTGGTACAGACCAGCGAATCAAATATTTATGGCAAGTTTGTAAAATCTTTTCTTTCATTCCTTGCTCGTCAAAATATTTAGCGACGACTAAAACCTTAATAGCATTTTGCAATACAGGATCAGGAATACTAATGGCAGCGCAAGCAGAAACCTCAGGCATTGATTCGATTAATTGTTCAATTTCGCTAGGAAAAACTCCATATCCAGAAACTTTGATAACTCTTTTTTTACGCGCTTTAAAAAATACAAAACCATCTTCATCCATATAACCGAGATCACCCGTATATAAAAAACCGTCAACCAAACAATTGTCTGTCGCTTCTTTATCTAAGTAATAGCCGAGCATGACAGCGTCACTCTTGATGAGGATTTCTCCGATTTCGCCTCTTTTAACTTCTTGTCGATTTTCATCAACAATTTTAATTGTCGCCCCTGGAATCGCCTTACCAATCGAACCTTCTTTGTAAGCATTAAAGGTATTGACAGTGTTAACTGCAATGGCCTCAGTTAAACCATAGCCTTGGAATAAACGGCATTTAGAACCTTTCTCTGCCATCAAGTCGTTAAACCTTTTTTCTAAACCAAAAGGCATGGAATCACCACCACAAAAACAGCATCGTAAGTCTTTAAGACCCTTACTTTTCCCAAAAGATGGTTCTTGGATTAATTTTTCGTAAATAACTGGGACTCCACAAACACAAGTTATTTTGACTTTCTTCATCGTTTCAACGACGCCTTTAGCACTAAATTTAGGGATCAAAACGACACTGAAACCATTAACGAGTGGCGCATGCATAGTCATACACAAACCAAATCCATGAAAGCTAGGTAAAATTGATAACATCGCATGACCACGTAAGGCTTCTTTGTCTAATGCCATGTAGACATCAGTATGACTGGCGAGATAATTAAAATTAAAATCACTTAAACAAATAGTTTTTGGCTTGCCAGTCGTCGAGCCACTATGTAATAAAACAGAGTAGTGATTTTTATCCGCTTCTGCTTCAGGAACTTCTTTTTTCAGCGGTTTTAAATCGGCGAGATAATTGAAGCCATCAAACTTAAAGCGCGGTGGCATTTTGCCGAGTTTTTTTCGAATCCTGAAGTTCATGAAGTGATGATAAATAAACTTTTTAACGCAAGGGAGATGGTCTTCCACTCGGGTGACAAAAATTTGATTTGCAATTTCGCGATAGCGTTCGACTTCCTTAGCGATGCGTTGTTCAAACATAAATGCATATTTTGTCTTTGTCTTTTTAATGACCGCTTTCACTTGGTTAAAAGGAGTAAAAGGGTGAATGAGATTAGCGACCGCTCCGATTTTGTTAAGAGCGTAAAACAATATAATCGTTTCAGGAATATTAGGTTGTGCAATCATAACCACATCGTTTTTGCGAATTTCTAAGCGGTGATAAAGAATGTCCGCCATTTCATCAATCTTGGTCATTAAAGTTTTGAATGACAACTTTTTTCCTTCATAATAAAGTGCTAAATCACGTGGATTTTGGCTAGCGGCTACTTTTAAAGCCCCATACATAGTTAGTTGTGAGTCCATACTAAATAAATAACCCGATAAAAGAGAAGATTGCAATCAATAAAAAGAAATGCGTCACATAAATAATTAACGAATGACGCCCGATGTAACAAAATGGTCTTTCCCATTTGTATTGTTTAAAATATGACTTTTTGGAGACGCCATAAGTAAACTTACTTAATAAAGCTCCGCCAAAAAAGAAGCCTAAATAAGGGAATAACGGCATATAGTCAGCTTGATCCGCAATGGCTGCGCTTGGACGCCATAAAAATAAAGCGTAAGTATTTTGTCCCCAGTTAGTCTTGGAAAGGAAGACACAAATCGGATGAAGAAGAAGGGCAACAACCATCACCACTAATAATAACTGCCACCGCTTGTCTTGAACAAAACAGTAAGTCAGAGTTGACCACGCTAAGACACCGATGATGTTAAAGTCAACACGAGCTGTCCTTATTCCTAAATCAACACCAGTTGAACTTCTGAGGCTTTCTAATATGTTAGACATGACAAAAATAAAAGACCAAAGACCAATCATTTGCCCAGCGCGCTTCCAGTTGTTGCGCGAAAAAGCACAAGAAATACCACTCACAAAGCAAAAGCTGCCTAAACAAAGCCAACGGACTACTGTTCTAAAAACGCTGTTCCAATATAAATGTAAAAATTGATGAATGGCTAAAAATGGTTGGATAGCGGTGCCGGCTTCAATCGCTGATTGACCACCAGCCCAACCTAAGTTAAAAGATAGAAAAAGATTTAAAAAATGATCAAGAATGACTAACGACATTAAAATTCCACGCACTAAATCAATTTCGTGTATGCGTGTTGTCGATGAATTTTTAATGGCCACCTTTTCCATAACAATAGTATTAGTAT
>JAAZFO010000060.1 GCA_012511695.1 Erysipelotrichia bacterium
AGGACTTATTAGAAAAGTATGAACTCGTCCCTTTTTGCCCTGAAGTGGCCGGGGGATTAAGAATACCGCGTCCGATTAGCGAACAACAAAAAAGCCGTCACAAAATTATGAATACCAAGGGTCAAGAAGTCACTGCGCAATTCGTTAAGGGGGCAGAGCTCGCTTATAACATTTGCCTTTATCTCAATATCCGAATCGCGATCTTAAAAGAAAGGTCTCCTTCATGTGGCACCCATCAGGTGTATGATGGCTCTTTTACTAAGAAATTAATACCTGGTATGGGAGTGACGACTGCTTATTTAAAAAGTAAGGGTCTGCTCGTCTTAAATGAAGATGAAATCGCTACCCTGCTCGAAAAATAGCTTTTATTAATAATTATTATTTTGGCGCGTGAAATTAATCTCGAGTTTTTTTAAGTAGGCTTTTTCAATAGTTTCCCAGCTCACTTTTAATAAAGGGGCTATATTAATAAAAGCTTGAAAAGCCGCGCGATAACTCCGTTCATCTCGCTCTTTATTAAAGTTGCTCACTAGGCGGTAAGTTTTTAAGATTTGCGCTGTTAAGGTGTCCGCCTCTTTAGCGAAGCGGTAAACTTTTTTTAAAACACCGATATCTAAACCTAATGAAAGAAAGAAGTGCAAACCATCGACATATTCATCAAGAACAGTTGCTTCGGACTCACTTTTTTTAATTGACCAATACTTAAAACAACGCGTGACATTAGCAAATTCTCCGAGTTCCACTAAGAGGGCTAAAATCCGTTTATCACGGGTATTGTCGTAATTAATATCGTGATTACGAGCAATAAATTCATCTAATTCGCTTTGTTTTTGATATAAGTTAGACAAATCAATTGTCATCTAATTTTACCTTTTCTAAATTCCATATTTCTGTGGCGTAACTCTCAATCGTCCGGTCACTACTAAAAAAAGAAGATTTTGCGATATTGTTTAAACACATTTTTTGCCAAACTTTTGGATCTCGGTATAACTTATCAATCGTCTCATGCGCTTTGATATAGCTGTCGAAATCAGCGAGAATAAAGTACTCATCACGCTTGTGCATGACCTCATCAAAGATTAAAGAGAAACGGTCTTGATTATGTCCGGCCCAACTACTATTGAAAAGAGAATCCAAAACACCTTTTATGCGTTCATCTTGTTGATAGAGGTCCCAGGGATTATAGTCGCCCGCTAAGAGATGCTTTTCCACTTGATCAGCACCTAGACCAAAGATGACAGTATTTTCTCTTCCCGCTTGTTCGACGATTTCAATATTAGCGCCGTCCATCGTTCCTAACGTAATCGCCCCATTCATCATAAACTTCATGTTAGAAGTTCCACTCGCTTCTTTACCAGCGGTTGAGATTTGTTCAGAAACATCAGCGGCTGGAATAATTAATTCCGCGAGACTGACGCCGTAGTTTTCAATAAAGACAACTTTCAAATATTCAGCAGTTTCTTTGTCTTCGTTAACGACTTCAGCAACCGCTAAAATGAGTTCAATAATTTTCTTTGCATACACATAACTCGGAGCGGCTTTTGCGCCAAAAATAAAGACGCGCGGATAAATCCTAAAGTTTTTATCTGCTTTCATCCTTTGATACAAGTAGATGATATGGAAAAGATTCATCAATTGTCTTTTATAAGCGTGCAACCGTTTGATCTGCACATCAAAGATCGCATTCACATCAACATCGATGCCGTTGTGTTGTTTGATATATTTTGCCAAGGCAATTTTGTTTTCTTTTTTTATTGCCGCCAATTTAGAGAGGACTGCATCATCATCTTCATAGGCCGCAAATTTCTCGATTTGTGGGAAATCAGTAATCCAATCTTCACCGATCTTTTCACTTAATAAATTAGCGAGTTTAGGATTAGCGTAAAGGAGCCACCTACGGTGGGTGACGCCATTAGTTTTATTGTTAAACTTTTCTGGATGGTATTGATAAAAATCTTTAAAAGTATTATTTTTTAAAATTTCTGTATGTAAGGCAGCTACACCATTAACCGAAAAACAAACATAAATAGCTAAATTACACATATGGATTTGCCCATCTTCAATGATGTTCATCCGCGACCGTTGTGGTAAAGGAATATCTTTTTCCACCATTTCAAGATTGAAGCGACGGTTGATTTCTTCGATGATCATAAAAACTCGTGGCACGAGGTTTTGCACATAATTAACCGGCCATTTTTCTAAGGCCTCTGGCATAACAGTGTGATTAGTAAAGGCCATTGTTTGCCGGACTTCGTTCCAAGCGTCATCCCAACTCACATCATAATCATCCATCATAATCCGCATCATTTCCGGAATAGCTAAAATCGGATGGGTATCATTGAGTTGGAAAACGTATTGTTTATGGATACCGATTAAGGTGCCGTGATGACGATAATAAGACTTCAAAGTCGATTGTAAGCCCGCGGAGACAAGAAAATATTGTTGTCTTAATCTTAAAATTCTTCCTTCCTCAGTCGAGTCATCAGGATAAAGACCATGACACAATTCCTCTAAAGCATTGCAATATTCTTTAAAAGACATCCCCTTAGGTAGCGGGTGTGAGGATGGTTCAGCATTCCACAACCTTAAGGTGTTCGTAATTTGATTGCGATAACCAACGACAGGTACATCGTAAGGAACTGCCCGCACATTAACCGTTTGGGTAGTTTTAATCGCAAAAGTGCCATCGACCTTCAAGGTGGTTTCTGGCCGGCCATAAAACTGCACTTCCACCGCATATTTTGGCTTTCTAATTTCCCAAGGGTTGCCATTGGTCAACCACTGATCTGGTAATTCTATTTGTTTACCATTAACGATGCGTTGACGGAAAAAGCCATAAGCATAACGGATACAGTTACCATGTCCGATATAGTCCAAAGAGGCGATGCTATCTAAAAAACAAGCAGCTAGACGGCCGAGACCACCATTGCCAAGACCAGCATCACTCTCGGTTTCTTCGATTTCGTTGATATCGATACCGAGTTCTTTTAAACCTTCTTCAACGATTTCATAAATGCCCAAATTTTGTAAATTATTAAGTAGTAAACGACCGATTAAAAATTCCATCGAAAAGTAAATGAGAGTTTTTTGTTTTTTTGTCGTCGCGTTCCCGCGCGTTTTTTCCCAATTTACATTAGCGTAATCTCTAACCATTGCTCCTAAAATTTGATAGCGTTCACTGATGTGGCTCTCACGAACATTGACGCCATAAGTTTGGAGTAATCGTTTAACATATTTTTCTTTGAATGACTGTTTATCTTCAAACATTAGTGTATCTCCTTATTTGATTTTCTTAAAAATGCAAGCTCTAAATGAAGCGAGCTTGATATTGAAATGCGCTGGTAAACCTTCATAACTTCCCGGCTGACTAACAAGTGGCAAACCATTGTATTGATTTGAGCCACCATAGACATCCTTATCGGAATTAAATATCTCTTGATAAGTACCGCTTTCTAATAGTGGAATCGCATACGATTCATAATAATTACCTGTCATGTTGAAGATAAAAATTAAAGTTTCATCGCCGACTCTACGCCTGAAAGCATAGATGCTATCGTTAGCATTGTCCACCATTAACCAGCGGAAATGTGCTGGGTTATGTTCTTCAAAGTACATCGCCTTTTCTTGGCGGTAAATGAGGTTTAAGTCTCGCATTAGACGAGCAATACTATCATGGGCTGGATAGGTTTTCAAGGCCCAGGGCAGTGATTTATCTTCGTCCCATTCATCAAAAGAGGCCAATTCATTACCCATAAAATTTAATTTTTTTCCGGGGTGAGCAAATTGATAGGTGTACAAATTACGCACTAAGGCAAATTTTTCATAGTAGTCGCCCCACATCTTATTAATGATGGTTCCCTTTTCGTGGACTACTTCATCATGAGAAAGGGGAAGCATAAAATTTTCACTATAAAAGTAAGCCATACTAAACGTGATATTATAATGTTCCCATTTTTTATAAATGGGATCTTTTGCATAATATTTTAAAGTATCGTTCATCCAACCGAGGTCCCACTTATAATCAAAACCTAGACCACCGGTTTTAGGGTCTTTGGTCGTCCCAGAATATGAAGTTGAATCTTCGGCGATTAACATCACAGAATCATGAGCATGGTGGAGTTTGCTCGTCAAGCGTTTTAAAAATTCTATCCCCCCACCGTTGACACCGAAATTGCAGTTGCCTTTGTGGTAAATGATGTGGCTAACCGCATCGACTCTGACACCATCAAAATGGAAGTAGTCAAAGAAGAAATTAATAGCACTCATCAAGAAACTCCTGACATGCTCTTTCCCTAAATCAAATTGATAACTACCCCAACGCGATATGCGCCACTCATTACCGTATTCGTATAAATAAGTGCCATCATATTCCGCAAGAGCCCAACTATCATTGGCGAAGTGGACTGGCACAAAATCAACGATGACTCCGATATCGTTTTGATGCAAACGATCGACTAATGACATCAGCTGTAAAGGATTGCCATAGCGGGAATCGATGGAAAAAAATCCAGTCGCTTGATAACCCCAAGAACCATCAAACGGGTGTTGGAGCAAGGGTAAAAATTCCACGTGCGTGAACCCATGTTCTTTTAAATAAGGAATAAGGGAATCCGCAATTTCTTCATAAGAGAAGTGGCGACCATCTTCAGCCTTACCTTTCCAAGAACCGAGATGGACTTCATAAATAGACATCGGTTCATCAAAGTTACGAGTCCGTTTTTTCATCCACGCATCGTCATGCCAAGCGAAATGACGATTATCAAACAAACGCGAACAAGTCCCTGGTCGCAATTCTGAAAAAAAGGCAAATGGGTCAATTTTGTCGACGTATATGCCTTTTGCATTTCTAAAGTGGTATTTATAAGATTGATAATTGACTAAGTGTGGAATACTTAATTCCCAAACACCAGCCTCATCGATTTTTTGCATTTTATCTTTGGTAACATCCCAATTATTCCAATCACCGATGACAGAAACATCTTCCGCACCAGGAGCAAAAAGTCGAAAGGTGACAACCGTTTGACCGTCAACTTCTGAGAAGTGAGCCCCAAAATATTTATAGGCCTCAATACATTGTCCTGTAAGGTAATCGTGTAATAATCCGTATGCCATAAGCGCTAATCTCCAATCCCTTTAATTATAATTAAAATCGGCAACAAGTGAACTAATTTTATTAAGTAGCGCCATAAGTCTTGGACTTTTGATCGAAAATTTTGTGCCTTTTAAGATTCATTAAAATGAGCGTGAATCATCAATTTATTTAACCTATATACATTATTTTTCTTTTAATTATATTTTAAATTTAAAGTCCGTTAATGAATAATTATTTCAAGAAATTACCGGCGCTTACATCTCTCTAGAATTGCAACCCTATTTCAAATATGGCATAATAATTTAATGTTTATAAATAAACATCGAGAAAGGGCTTATTAGTATGGCTTATGTTATGACAATAAATTCTGGCAGTTCATCATTAAAATTCAAACTTTACGACATGCCAGAA
>JAAZFO010000061.1 GCA_012511695.1 Erysipelotrichia bacterium
ACCCAGGTCTCAACTCCATAACCATGCGCATTGTCATTCTTCCAGTTTCCTGAATATGTACCGTTCCAACTTTCTTTATTGGTTTCTATAATAGCTACCCCAATCCCTTCTCTTTTACCATCTTTAACTTGACCAACGTACCTATGTATGCCATACACTTCTGATTCTTTATCCTCAATTTTAAATTCAACAATATACTTTCCATGTGGATATAATGATAAATAATTCTCATAGGATGTAGGAGTGTTTTCTATTAATGCACCCTCCCAAATAACAGATTCTTTTAGGTCGATTGCATCAGTAACGTATTTGCCAACTGGGAATTTTACTAGATATTCATCATAAGATTCAACAGTGTTTTGCTGTTTGGCACTTTCCCACGAAACTTCTTCCTGTAAATTTGCCGCTTCTTCAGAAAATCTATTATCTGGATAATTTTTTAAATAATTACTGTAAGATTCAACAGTGTTTTGTTGTTTGGCATTTTCCCATGCTTTGTTTTCTTTGTGGCGTTTAAAAAAAATTACTGAAAGTATTGTAACCAAAAGAATTACTAATACAGAACCCGAAATAATAACTGCTTTTCGTTTTTTTTGTTTTTCGTTTTTTTTATAAAGAGCATCAACTTCACTTAACCTGTTTGCATATTCAGAATTATTAGGCGATAATTCAGTTGCTTTTTTTAATGAATTCTGTGCATCAGATAATAATCCGAATTCTGTTTGCAATTCCGATATATATGCCCATATTTCTGAAAGAATTTCGTTTGTATGTGTTGTAAAACAGGAACTTGATTTGTTTATATACTTGTATGTAACATAATCGATTTTGTCGGGGCTTATATATTGTTTATCACGTGTGAAATAAATATACATGATTTCAAGAATTGATTTTGCCAGGATTTCCTCATCCTTTGGTTGCATAAAATTCTTTAACAAGTCAAAATCAAGACAAGAAAACCATTCATCAATTATATAGATTGGGGTTTTTGTTTTGCACAAACTATAAATCAGATATATAAAACCGCGTTGATTATTCAAATTTGAGAAAAAAATGTCTTTTTCTGACAAACAAGGTGTAAGAATTTCAACGGCTTCCTCGTAATTACCTGAAAGACATTTGTCAATACCTGCATAAATTATTGTTATTCTGTCTCTGTCGCCCTCCTTATAGAGTTCTTTGATAATATTTATCGCTTTTTCAAGTTCGTTGTTTTCAAGAGATATTTTTGCTTTGCTGTACAGAGCTTTTGTGTTTTTCGGTTGCAATTTGAGAATAGTTTCGTAATACTCAATGGCTTTTGATTTGTTGTCAAGTTGAGTTTCAATATCTGCAAGTTTTTCCAGCAAAAACATATCTGTTGTGTTGTTTTCAAGCAATTGCTTGCCAACATCTCTTGCATCACTATACATGCTTAATTTTAAATAGCATTTAAAAAGTAATTCATTTGCCTGTTTTTGGTTTTCAATTATTGCAAGTATTTTCAACAAATTTGGGACAGCTTCCTTAAATAGTAAATTGTTATATAGAAATTGGGAGTATTCTAATAATAAATCTGTATTTAATGAATCTTCTTTTAGCTTATCTTCATAGACTGTTTTTTTTGCAAGACTCCTTGGGTCAATATTATATTCTTGAGACAAAGAAGATCCACACTTTTTACAGAATTTTTTATCATCAGTATAGGATATATTACATTTTGTACATTTTTTCATGATATACCGGTTTGATTGATATTACTATAATTTATTACCACATTCCTCACAAAATTCTCCAGCATTGTCTAAATTGTATTTCTTTCCACAATTCGAGCAGTACAATTCAGTTTGGACAGAAGAGTCGTTTATTTGTAGTGTTTTCGTTTTGATTGTTACTATGTCAACTAAATAATAAACTACTCCGATAAGTGTGAGATAAAAGCCAATCCCAAGCATATCGAAAATGTTTGAAAAATCAGAAAAAGGATTTTTAGATTGAGCATATAGTAGTGTAATGATTACGAAAACGAAAACTATAATTGTAACAACTTTTGAACTTTTCGTTGTATCATCACTGTCATTTAACGATTTTGCATTATTAATGATAACTATCGCTGAGCAAACAGGAAAAGCGATTAACAAAAAGGGCAAATATGCTCTAATATCTTCTGGTAAACTTTTTACTTTTGCTAACATCGAAAATAGTTGTTCCACGATATCCCATGCAGAAGCACTCGACCCTATCCATGGTAGAAAAAAAGCAATAAATATAACACCAGCGGCAATGATTGAAAGAATTTTTGATGTTTTTGTATCCATAATGATTTATGTTTATATAATGTTTACTCAATTTAGGGTTTTAAATATAAACCAATGATCAGGAAAAGAAGCAATTAATTACACTATTAAAAGGATGTTTGCTTGTATTCACCTGATTTTGGTTGTTCTGCGATTGCCGATTTTGATGTATTTCTAATTACTGGTTACAAGTCTCTTGCCGCGTTATTCCCTTCCTTCCCGCTTGAAGTGCTCTACTTTGAGATAATTATTCTCGAGTTTACTTCAATATCTATAAATAACTTTATCATTTGAGAAATAAACAAGAGGAACAATGTGGTAAGAAAGTTTACAGCTCTCCCAAAGAACCTGAAGCTCTTTGGGAGAGCATTTTTTTTCTCAAACAATTCCACCACCTGCTATTAACCTGATTGTTCCGAATAGCAAAGCTATAGCACAGAGCACTAAACCTGTGACTGCATTCCCTCTTGGTTCACCTTCTTTTGATTGAACCAATGCAACTATACTGATTATCAATCCAATTGTTGCAAATGGAAGATTGATCCAGTTTAGAGAACCTAAACAAGGGAAAAAACCTACAATCATACCCAGAATTGCCAGGATACCGAAAATTAAACTTGCTGTTTTCATGTTGATGAAATTTTAAAAATGATTATTTGATGAAAAGACTTATTTCTATTGTATTGTTGAGTTATCTTTTTGTTGAATACATCCTATTTATAAGATTAATGATATAGACTATAGCGTTTATTGTTATGATAAAAAAAAGTGGGATACTACCTTTATTGAGAGAAATGGCATTTCTGAAATTACCATTGGATATTTCAATAAATGCTCTAGTCATACCACACAGACAACATTCCCTGTTGTATTTGCCTATTGAAATGCAAGTAGGAGAATTTTTCAAAACGGTTTCGTTGTTTGTGAAAAATGGAAATATGATGACTGCGAATGATACGATCGTAATTACTGTCCATACAATGTACACTGCCTCTCTTTGTTCTTTTTTTAATTGATGCCGATACGTCACGTTCTCTTTATTTGAGTGCATATTAATTGGTACCCCTTGTTTATGATTATGCAGAAGTTGTTTTATTCACTAATCTTGACCGGCTAATACCTTTTCTTCAATTTTTCTTACACTGCGCTGTATGGAGAGAAAAACAAGGAGTATCCCTGTCAAGACAATCAGAAGAATTCCAACTCCAATGCCTGCCACTGATTTGAATCGGAGTGTGGATTTGACATCTTTCTTTTTTGCATATTCAACCGATGCCATTGTCTGATCCTGCAAATATTGGTTTTCAATATTATCTATCATTTGATCATACTCATAGTCTATCTCAGCTATTTCGTTGTCTCGTTCGCGGTTTTTATCAATATACAATCGATAGTAATTCATTAATGTTTCGGAATGATCTTCCCCGTTTATTCCTGAGAGCATTGGAGTAAAAAGATCAGTTGATTCCTTTAGTTTGGGTAGATCCTGATCAAAATAGTTGTAGTAGCTTATCATCAAGTATTGTATTGTTTCTGTTCGTTGTTGAACATCAAATTTGTCGATGATTGAAGAAATATATTCAATGAATGGAGCTCCATCATTGGGATTTCTCTCTCCAAAATTTGATAGCAGGTACAGGTAATCCATATTGCTTTCATTGGCCATTTTACTCACTACTTATGACATGGATTGGCATACATTTACGTTTTGCGTAAAATTGGATGAACAATTATTCAACATATGATTCAGACCTGTTAATCGGTATTCTTCAGGGAGAGCTTTTAAAACACCAATGTAACTCTCAAGTAGTCGTTGTTTTTCGTTGTATGTTGATGCTTTAGAAACATTATATGCTTTTCCCAGTTTCTCTTCAACACTTGCCTCTGTTGTATTCCAATGTCGGAATCTTTCCTCCTTATAATAGGTCCAATACCGTTCTCCGTAAGGATAAGTCCAGTAACCAGACCCGGACCAGGAATATTTTGAAGGAGGGATTAGGGTTTCCAGGGTTTTGATGGATGCATCATATGTTTCCTTCCCTTCAAGATTTTCATTTACCTGTTCCGTTAATTGTTCAGTATCTGTTTGATGTGATTCCTCAACAATAGGAGGAACTTCAGTTTGATTTTCATCTTCTGTTATGAGTTCATTTAGTGTGACAGCTACGGGTGCAGGATATTGCTGTTTTTCCGGGTAGGGTTGTTTTTTTACTTTTCTCTCGGAAGGGGGTATTACACTCCAGAGGAAAATGAGGAGACTTACCGCAATAGCTATTATTGAGAGAGCAATGAAAAGATGCCAAAAAATCAGTGAGAGATTAAAAACATATTTGTTTTCAATTTTTGTAAAGTAATTCGTTTTCATACGATAGTTTTTTTGGTATGGATGGGTTTGCCAATTAGTAATGTGGCGGGATTAGAAGCAGTGACCTGTGAAGCTACTATAGAAGTTTGATATGTAGTACTTCACCGGCCACGCCATCTTCGTAATTGTGCTGTTATAAAGATATCGTCTTTGGCTCTTTTGGATAACAGATGGAGGATTACATTTTGTATTCTACTCCTCATCTTAAGTTGCTTATCCTCCGTCCGTTATCTGCAAGTGTTATTTAAATTCAACCACATCAGCTGTCACCGTACATTTAACTACCCTGTATAATATTCCAAGATAAGAGGTTGTTTTAAAGTTAACAGTTAGATTTGTAAATGTTTGGTTACTCTTAAGAGTATTGGACGCAAGCATATCTTGCTTTGCATCTTCGACTAATGCATCTTTTGAAAATCCACCAATACCCAAAACATAAGTTACAGTAGCCTCCCCTTTAATGTTTTGCTTTACATATGAGAAATTTGCAGAGCTTAATGCTGCAGAATTTAACATATAACCACTGTGTAAAGCTGCACAACTCGAAAAGATAATTGCAATTGTTATTGCAAAGACTGTTTTTAATAATACTTTTTTCATTTCAATAATTTTTAATTTCCCTACTCATAAGGCTTTTCGATACGCCCCCACTTTAGTAACTGAGTGAGTCAGTTCCGTTTTTTTTGTGGTCTCTGGTCTCCACATTTATTTTTCTTGTTTGTTATCAACATCTCATAAGAACTACCAAAAATCAATCATTAGAGGTTTTCCTGTCATTCTCATTCTCATTCTGTTGTGTCGTTTCTTAAAACATCTAATAACATTCAAATAATCAAACATATGGCCGAAACAATTGAGATAATTTTGTATGCCTGATAATTAATTTTTATTATTAGAGATGATCTTTATCTCATGATTGGAATTAAAATGGCTTAATATTGCTTCCTCTCCACTCGTTACCTTACATAGTGAATAGTTTGGATACACTTTTGTAATTTCCAGTTCGCCAATGATTGAAGCTTCTGATAGCGTCCCACTATAAACATTAAAAGGCAATTTTCTTTTTGCTCCATTTTCTGATCCGACGGGTATTTTAACGGTTTTGGCCTGATTGCCTTTCATACTTGTAATTTCAGCAATTACAGTTTGAATTGGAAAGCATTTATACATGAAACTTTCACTATCAGCTTTTTTTATACCTTGTCTAAAAGCCCTCTGTTGATCTCCATAATAAGTTGTGAAAAGTGTTTTTTTGTCTCCACTGTTATACTTATCTTCAAAAAGTTTTTTATTTTTATTATCATACAATCTTATCTTGTAAGAGCAATTTCCTGTATACATAGTCCCACCAGACTCTTCACTATATTTACCTTGGGTAAAGTATTCCAATTCAAAGAATTCAATTGTATATGAAACATATTCATTGTTAAAGGGAGTTGCGTCGTTGACCATAACGAGCCGATTCTTCATGCTGTTGATTATATTTGCAGCCATTTGAATTTTCCCATCATCATTTCCCAAATATTTATCAATGAATTTCACTTTAACAAATACTTTATTTTTTTCAATGCCATTTAAATAATAGAATAAAATGGCATCGTTACCAAGGTTGGAAACTAAATTTGAAGGATCTTTTGTTTGCTCATGGATCAATACATCATTTTTGAATAGTTTAGTGATACTGACTCCATTGGGATCCCAGAAAACAGAAATGCTGTCCTTTTTTCCATCTTTATAATATTG
>JAAZFO010000010.1 GCA_012511695.1 Erysipelotrichia bacterium
GGTGTACCAGCTTCGGCTTGTTTAAGAATGGCCATGATTTGGCTGTCGGTATATCGTGATCTTTTCATTGAATTTCCTTTATAAGAAATTCTACTTCTAATTGCTATGGTTTTGTGGGAGGATTACCCAACCATTCATAAACTGACAGTTACTCGTAAAAACAAGTAACTGTCAGCATTAAATTAATCAAAACTATTAACTTTTTTCTTCAATAAAGAAAACGGCTTGAGTAAAGTAATTGATTAAGCTTTCTCTTCTTTGCGTAAAAAAATTAGTACTAGCCTGTATTCTTTTTTCTAAATTCTTCTGAACATCTTCTTTTTCTAATTTCTCTAGCAATTTATTCAGGTCAATGATTAAAAAATGCTTATCTAAACCTGATAAATCATAAAACTGTATAGAACTCTCAAGAGGTTTATTAGACTTTTGGATATTCTGTTTTTTTGGTAACAACATCATATTCCCAAGACCGTGTAGATACAAATCTCTCTGATCATCATCTGCAAACTTAAATATCTCATTATTAGCATCAAAATTCTGCGACACTAAATGATCTAATTCGAGTGTTTTTATTAAGTTTGTATCAATCGTTGTTTTAAGTGGCGTACTAACCAACTTAGACCCCTGCTTATTGAGTTTAAGCAGTCTCGCGAATAGTGTTTTTATTTTGAAATCTGAATCCTTAGTATAATTCCAGTGTTTGAGCCAATTACTAAATTCATCAAAAAGCGCTTTTGAGTCGTGCGCTTCTTTGCACTTCAGAGCATATCGGCAATCAATATTTGATAAGTTGTTATCCATTATTAACTCTCTCGCTAAATCGCGAGGGACGTCTGCCTTTGTAGCCATCATAGAGGTTTGCCATAAGACTTTAGATTGTTTATGAATATTTTCAATTGCATCTAAATAAGCTTTCTGTTTTATCTGATCTCGCTCATGTTTATTTATGCTCGCTTCTACATCTGTTTTACTCATCAGTAGCCACTCAATAAACGTACAAGAAAACTCCACATCAAATTCTTCAGAGAAGTTAGCAATTGTACGTAAAACAAAATTAACTAAGCCACTAATCACGCCTTCTTGTTTCTGAGCATTTAAAAAATGCATGGTTTTATAAAAATCTGTTGTTCCTAACTCATATTCAACAGCTAATGCTTCTCGCTCTCGTGTTCGATAAGGAAGCCTCACTAAACGAATCAACTCATAGCACACTTGAAAAATATTAAAATCTCTTTGGATCGACGCATAGTCATACTCATCGATTTTGTTTAAATAATCGCTAAGATGAACTCTAAACTTCACATCATTTTTATTTGTAATTGACGCGTCGCCCGTGAAAAAAACTGTACTTAAATAAGGGATAAGTTGTTTATCACTCTCGCGAATATCTCTGTGATTAAAAATCTCATCGCCCCATTGCTTATCCAAGTCCTGAATTTTTTCATCCAGCTGTTTATCAGTTAATGTTTTGTTTTTTTGAACAAATTCTTTGAAAAATTGATTTTTGATGAGATCTAAATCATCTAAGGCTAACGCTCGATCATTCATCACTTCAAATAAGGTGTATGCATCATCTACCGCACCTGTTTGAATTACGCAAAATTTTACTTGATCTAAGAAACCATTTATCAATTCATAAATATTTATTAAAAACGCCCGCACAGAGTTTCTGTTTTCAACTATTTTCATGAACTCATTTTGAATTGTAAATAAAGCTGTTGTATAAACCTTTTCACTTTCTGACAAGCTGTCATTATCTATGATGTGTCCTGATACTCCTCCCAGTCGCGTATCAAGAAAAAAGCGTCTTAATACCTTAGCTAGACTCGCATTATACGAAGCTCGATCGTAATGCAAATTCAAACTATCATCTCTTATGTTATCAGTCAGGATTTTTACCGTTTCAGCTTCTAATTCAGATCGATCAATAACTCCTGAGTCTATTATGTTTGTTTTAATGCTTATCCAAAGTTTTTTATAATATTCCTTCATGGGATTCGCCGCTTCATCTGAAGAACCAGACTCCTTAAACTCACCCAACTTTTTTTGCATCTCAATCATTCCAGCAGGCTCTGCTAAATCATTAATATCATTTGCCACTTGCTCAAAATAGTCAAGAATCGATTCATCCCTGAATAAAAAAGATGCGGAATCAATCAGTTTGCCAGCTAACTCCCTAAGTCTTCCACTACTATTTTCCTGAATTTCCACAAGAATCAGATGCCGAATAACTGTAAAATTTATGTAATTCGTTAAAAATAAAGTAGTAACCCTTTGCTGACCATCGATAATAGAGTGCTCTTTAACACCATCACTCGCTACCGTAACAACAGCACCAGCAAAATAATCTTGACTTTTTCTTTTAGATGGACTTCTATTTTCACTCCAGTCTCGAATCAACTGTGCAATTCTGGACTCATCCCAGCGATAAGGTCGCTGATAATGTGGCACCTTTAAAGAAAAATACTCACTAGGGCTAGGCTCCCGTACTAATGTTCCAACTCCATAAAAATTTCTTAAAATAGCGCCTTTTAAGTCCACAATCATTCTCCTTTCATCAATAAATTTAAATAATCTTTTTTAACATTAGATACAGCTTAGTTATACCGCTCCAAAACTAGCATATTCGCTTTTTAACTCTTTAATAGTTTTAACTTCAAATTAATAACATTAATATTGTAGTCTGATAAACTCCCCAAAATATTTACTAGGTCATTATTGTCCACCTTATCAAACTAGTCATTTCGACTTTAATTTAACGTAATTTAAATTTAAACTACAAATTTAATACGTGAAAAAAGGAGCGTCTCTCAACGCCCCTCTCATTTACTTATTCACTACACCAAAAGCTTAAACACTTGCTTTTGCTTTAGCGGCTTCTAACTCTTCGATCATAATCTCGCGGATTCTAAACTTCTGAA
>JAAZFO010000062.1 GCA_012511695.1 Erysipelotrichia bacterium
AAATAAAGAAGTGCCGTCATAAATGATGTAATTTAAGTCTAAATCTTGACATAATTTTTGCGCATTTACCACATCGATTTCTGCGGAATCAATCGGGATGATGACTCCTAAGACTTTGTCCTTTCCAACGGCCTTTTTAGCTAAGGCAGCGCAGAGCGAAGAATCGACACCGCCTGAAAGACCTAAAACATATGTTTTGGCTTTTGCCGCATCAAAATAATTTCCTAAGAATTGGACAATTTCATCAAGATACTGCGCTAATGTCATCTATTTTACCTCACTTTATGTAATCGAATTCAAAATCATCAAGCAACACCGTGTCACCATTTTTTGCTCCCAGATTTTCCAAAGCATCATCGATGCGCAATGAGCGAATTTTACTCATCAAGACCATTATACCTTCATCGTTTTCAATGTTGGTCATCCGATAGAAATTTAACATTTTTTCACCACCAATTGACCAAGTGTGGGCATCTAGACGGGTAATTGTGAAATAAGGTTCTTCCTCTTCGAGTGTATAAACTTTATGGTCGAGTGCTTCTTCGTCTTCATCAAATAATGGAAATGCTGGTGTGGTTTTTAACAAGCTACTACAACGATACAATAATTCATCAATGTTTTCTTCAGTTAAGGCAGAAATAGGAATGATGTCTTCGCTGATTTGTTTTTTTAAGACCTTTAATTTTTCTAAAGCGCCTTCTTCATCTATTTTACTGGCGACAATAATTTGTGGCCTTTTAATTAAAGCAAAGCCGTATTCCGCCAATTCTTTATTAATAGTTAAATAATCTTCATATGGATCACGACCAGTTTCTGACATATCGATCATATGGACGATAATACGACATCTTTCAACATGCCTAAGAAATCGTAAACCCAAACCCCTACCCGTATGGGCTCCTTTAATTAATCCAGGCAAGTCGGCCATCACAAATGATGAGCCATCTTTTACTGAGACGACACCGAGATTAGGAACAATGGTCGTAAAAGGATAGTCGGCTATTTCCGGAGTAGCAGCGCTGACAACACTTAACAGAGTACTTTTGCCGACATTTGGGAAACCGACTAAGCCGACATCGGCTAATAATTTTAATTCTAAGATCAGGCGATGTTTTTCGCCTGGCTCACCGTTTTCGGCAATTTTTGGCGCGCGATTAGTTGAACTTTTGAAGCAGGCATTGCCGCGGCCTCCACGACCACCTTTAGCAACTAGCAGTGTCTTGCCATCAACACTTAAGTCACCTAAAAATGTTTTATCTTTTTCCAAAAAGACAACTGTACCTAATGGGACATCGACAATAATATCTTCAGCACAGCGGCCATATTGATTTTTATTGCCACCATTTCCACCTTTGTCACCAATAAATACTTTGCTACGACGAAAATTGAATAAAGTGTTAACGGTTTTGCTCGCCCTTAAATAAATAGAAGCGCCGCGACCACCATTTCCACCAGCTGGTCCACCTCTAGGGACATGCTTTTCACGAATAAAAGCGATGACGCCATCGCCACCTTTTCCACTTCTTACTTCAATAATTGTGCGATCGATAAACATACTGTCATTTATTATATAATAAAATAAAATAAAAAGAACACAACTCAGTGCATTCTTTTTGTGATTTTTTAATTAGTCTCTTGGATAGACTTTGACAACTGTTCTGCGTCTGCCCCACCGTTCGTATCTAACGATGCCATTCATAGTTGCAAAAATGGTGTCATCCTTACCTTTTTTAGTATTAAGGCCTGGAAAAATTCTCGTCCCTCTTTGGCGATAGATAATACTGCCAGCGTGGCACCATTGTCCATCAGCAACTTTTGCGCCGAGTCTACGACCAGCCGAATCGCGCCCGTTTCTTGTGGAACCGACACCTTTTTTACTAGCAAAGAGTTGTAAATTTAATTTAAATCTCATCATAATATTTTTTCCTCCCGAACTATTTATCAGTGTTGATTGTGATAAACTTTTGATTGTCTTTGCAAATTGTCTTTAATCCTCACACGATTGTTTCAATCACGGTTTCATCGTGAGCATCGAATGGGGTGTAAGTTTCGAATACCGCATGACCTTCCTTAAGGATAACTTCATAATCATCGATATTGTTTAGATTGTTGAAGCCACCAGTTACTACGGCACTGACTGCGGCACAGACTAGGTCTTTTCCGTATTCAGCACTGTGGGCGTGCCCTTTTACCTCAAGGAAATTGATTTGTTGATTAGATGCGCGACCGATTTTAACTTTAATCATCTTTAGCCATTAATTGTTTCAATTATTAAGCATGTATAAGGTTGGCGATGGCCCAGAGTTCTGCGCACTCTCGCTTTGCTTTTATAAGTGAAAACGCGGATTTTTTTTCGTTTACCTTGTTTTTCGACTTTAGCGGTCACCGTAGCACCTTTTAAGTATGGATTGCCAACTTTGACAGTTTTGTCTCCGATTAAGAGTACTTTATCAAGGGTGACGATACTGTCGACTTCGGCATCAAGCTTTTCAACGTAGATTTTGGAACCAACTTCTACGCGGACTTGTTTTCCGCCAGTTTCAATGATTGCGTACATAATGTCCCTCCTATTTTATTCACTAATGACTCGCTATTAAGGTACTTAATAGAAGGTTTGAGACCTCTTCTAAGCGGTTGTAGCTAGTGAGACGACAACGCCAGTAATATAACATAAGTTATAATTACGTTCAACTGTTTTCATCATTTATATCGAGATCATGGGTATCGATAAAAGCTTCTCCCGCTGCAAACGAGTAAAAACCATTTTGGGTGATAATTAAATGGTCGATGAGTTTAATACCGATTTGTTTAGCTTTATTTTTAAGAATGGTAGTAAACATTACGTCTGCTTTGCTAGGAGTTAATGTCCCATTAGGGTGATTGTGAAGTATGTAAAAATAAGCGCCATTATAAAGGACCAAAAGCCTTAAGACTTCTTTATGATCAACTGCCAAAGTATTAGCATTTCCTTGATAGAGCAATTTCTCATAAATAATTTGTTTTCGGTTATTTAAAATAACGACGGCCATCGTCTCTTGTTTTAATCTTCCCAACGTTACTTGATAACGGTGAAATAAAACCTCACTCGTCACCTCGATATCACACTCATATATTAAGCGCTGTTTTTGATTAATTCTTTTGGCGATTTCCATTGTGGCCGCAAGTCTGAGGGCGATCGCAGTTTTCACCCCTTTGAATGATTGAAAATATTGATGGGGTTGGTAAAGTAGTTCGCTTAAGTAGCGGGCGGAATGCATGATATCGCCAGCGATGTCTAAGGCTGAATGACCAACAGTTCCACTATTGATGATCAGCGCTAATAAATCCTTATCGCTAAGATTTTCAATCCCAAACCGGCCCGCTTTTTCTCGCGGCTTGTCTAAAGGTGATAAATCGTTGATTTTACCCATTAATTCCAAGAAAACTTCCAACCACCAGGCGCAGTAATTGACCCTTTGTTAGACCGGAAAATACGATAGATAACGATAGCCATAACTGCGACGGCCACTAAAGCCATTACCGAAGTGAGCGTAATGGCTTCGCCGACATAATGATTGCCCATTTCTTGTTCGGTTAGTAATGTGTATTTCATAAATTGCCCTCCTACTCATTTAATAGGAAAGCATTAGCGTTGTTGTCTAATAATTAGGCAAGTTTTGCCAGTTTATCTTTTAAAGTGGCGAGATTTTCCCGATGTTTTGCTAATTTCTCTTTTTCTAAAGATACTTTTTCCGCTGGTGCTTTAGCAATGAAGTTGGCATTACTGAGCATGCGTTCACACCGAGCAATTTCGGATTTAGTAACCGTGATATCTTTTTTTAGTTTTGAGATTACTTCTGTTTTATCAGTATTATCGACAATAAAGAGGTCCGCTTCGCGATAAACATGACTTTCGCCAGGGTGGATATCTTTATCGATTAAGGTGATGCTAGAAAAAGTGAACCGTTTTAAATAGACTAAAAAGTCCGCAAACAATTGTTTTTTCATAAAAAGTGAGAGCGATAGTTTCGCATTAGGGGGCAAATCGTTTTGACTTTTAAAAGTCCGCACATCTTTAATTAAGTTGAATAACAAATCGACTTGATCATCATTTGTTTCATCAATTAATTCTTTTTCAAATTGCGGATAACTTTCTAACATGATTGAAGGTTTATGAGTTGGTAATGAACCATAAAGTTCTTCAGCGATAAAAGGTGTATACGGATAAATTAATAAAATGATCGTTTTTAAACACTTTAATAATACCGCTTTAGTAGTGGCAACTTGTTTTGAATTATTACTGTTCAATGCCACTTTGCTCATCTCTAAGTATTGGGCGCAGAAATCATTATAAACAAAGTCATATAAGTGTGTACTAGCGATATTAAAATCATACTTATCCATATTTGAAGTGACATTGCGCACACAGTAATTCAGCCGATTGATAATCCATTGATCAAGGGAGGAGAAATCACTTTTTTGTAGGACAACTTCTTTATAATTATCACCTAAAACGGACAGAACATAACGCGCAGAATTCCAAATTTTATTAAGATAATTAGTCGCGGCTTGGACTTTTTCATCACTGTAGCGCATATCTTGTCCTGGGGTACTATTAGTCGTTAAAAAATAACGGAGAGCATCAGCGCCGTAGCTTTCAATGACTTCTAAAGGGTCAACACCGTTTCCAAGAGTTTTGCTCATTTTCCTCCCCAGCTCATCGCGCACTAGACCGTGAATCACGACTTGTTTAAAAGGTCTGATGTTGTTCATCTCTAAACTTTGAAAAATCATCCGCGCTACCCAGAAAAAGATAATATCGTAAGCCGTCACTAAGACGTCAGTCGGAAAATATCTATCTAAGTCCGCACTTTTATTTGGCCAGCCCAAAGTAGAAAAAGGCCATAAAGCGCTAGAAAACCAAGTGTCTAAAACATCGCTTTCTTGGCGCCAATTTTCATGATCTTCTGGTGGTTCGAGTGCGACACGGACTTCACCTGTTTCAAGGTGGTAATAAGCTGGAATGCGATGTCCCCACCACAATTGTCGGGAAATACACCAGTCTTCTGCCTTATCCATCCATTGGAGAAATGTTTTTTCAAAGCGTTCAGGAATGAATTCAACTTTTGTGTCTTCATTTTGTTGATTTTGCGCCGCGCGATCTGCCAACGAGTCCATTTTTACAAACCATTGTTTTGACACCATCGGTTCAATGATAGCGTGACTTCTCTCACTATGACCGACCGCATGGACAATCGCTTCTTTTTTCACAAAATTGCCTTCTTTTTTGATCGCTTTAAGTAAAGCCTCACGACAAACGAAACGATCCATCCCTTCATAAATACCGCATAGGGCATTCATCGTGGCATCTTTATTAAAAATAATTGGACGATCTAAGTTATATTTTTCACCGATAACAAAGTCATTCGGGTCATGAGCTGGGGTGCATTTCATCACTCCAGTTCCAAAGTCCATATCGACATATGGATCACTGATAATCGGAATGGTAGCGTGATTAGCGGGATTTATAACCTTTTTACCGATCAGATTTTTATAGCGTTTATCAGCGGGATTAACGACGACACAGACGTCGCCAAACATCGTTTCTGGCCGCGTGGTGGCGACGATTAAAGCTTCTTCACTATCGACTAATCGATAAGTAAAGTAATACATATAACCAGCAACATCTTGATGGATGACTTCGATATTACTTAAGGCGGTCATCTGTACTGGATCCCAGTTAATAATCCGTTCTCCTTGATAGATTAAACCTTTATTATATAAGTCGACAAATACTGTCCTCACAGCGTAATTTAAGCCTTCATCGAGGGTAAATCTTTCCTTATTATAATCAAGTGCAAAACCGAGCTTTGCCCATTGTTCGTGGATAGAGCTACCGTATTCATCTTTCCATGACCAAGCCCACTTTAAAAAGTCTTCTCGGGTTATTTTGGTAACATCTACACCAATCGTTCGCAATTTTTCCATTACTTTAGCTTGGGTGGCAATACCAGCATGGTCCATACCCGGTAACCATAAAACATCAAAGCCCTGCATTTTTTTATAACGCGCGATGATATCTTGAATAGTGCAATTCCATGCATGCCCGATGTGTAATGTGCCAGTAATATTTGGCGGGGGAATAACCATTGAAAAAACCGGTTTATTTAAATCCAGGCCACTAGAAAAATATCCCGCTTCTTTCCACTGTTTGTATTTATTTTTTTCGACGAGTATGTGATCATATCTTTTGTCCAACATACTTATTTCTCCTTTAAATAAAAAAACGTCCTCGCTAAGGACGCCGCAGCGTGGTACCACCTTAGTTCGCAAACGTTATTCGCGCACTTCATTAACCTATTATCGCTAGGTAGCTATTCCTCCAAAGCGACCTTCATTTCCGTTTGTGATCAAGCTTCCACCATCCTTGACTCTCTATGCACAAATTAAGAAATTACTCTTCTTCTTCACCGGACCATTTTATTATACTAAATCAAAGAACTTTCTCAATGGCTTTTTGTAATGGCACTAAGGATTTTGCCACTAATGCCGAAGTGAAAAAAACGTGTTCAACGTTGATGTGATTTTCTTTTAAGTGTTTGTAAAGGGCTGCTTTTTCACTTTGATTAAGTTTATCAGTTTTAGTAATGACTAGGAAAAAAGGAATGTGGTTGCTGAGAAGGTAATCGATAATTTCTCGATCATTTTCAGAAATTTTACGCCGGCCATCTAAAAGAACTAAAACGAGTTTTAATTCACGGTTATCCAAAAAGTAAGAATTCATCATCTCGTTAAATAAGCGGTGTAAATCAATGCCACCATGTGCATAACCATAGCCAGGAGCATCAACTAAGTAAAAACGATTATCAATATCATAGTAATTCAATAAGCGCG
>JAAZFO010000063.1 GCA_012511695.1 Erysipelotrichia bacterium
ACCGCTCTCGCGCTCGTCGAGTTAAAGCGGGCAAAATCAAATTTGATGATGTCGCTGGCGCTGATGAAGAAAAAGCGGAAATGCGTGAACTCGTCGATTACTTAAAAGATCCAAAGAAATATACTCGCTTAGGAGCGAAGTTACCAAAAGGTGTCTTATTGGTCGGTCCTCCCGGCTGTGGTAAAACCCTTTTAGCAAAAGCAGTAGCTGGTGAAGCTGGAGTGCCTTTTTACTCTATCTCTGGCTCTGACTTTGTCGAGATGTTTGTCGGCGTTGGTGCAGGGCGAGTCCGCGACATGTTCCGTGTCGCTAAGGAAAATGCTCCCTGCTTGATTTTTATTGATGAAATCGATGCTGTCGGTAGACAAAGAGGGGCTGGTTTAGGGGGCGGAAACGACGAAAGAGAACAAACCCTTAACCAATTATTAGTGGAAATGGACGGCTTTAATGATAATGCCGGCATCATTGTTATCGCGGCGACTAACCGCGATGATGTCTTAGATCCAGCCTTATTAAGAGCGGGACGGTTTGATCGGAAAATTACTGTTTCCCTTCCCGATAGAAGGGGTAGAGAAGCGATCTTTGAAGTCCACTCTCGTGGCAAAAAAATTGATAAAAGTATTAACTTTGAAAATATTTCCCGTCGGACAGTTGGCTTTTCTGGAGCCGATATTGAAAACATCATGAACGAAGCGGCGATTTTAGCTATTCGCTCAAGTCGCAAAGTGATCACTCTTGCGGATATTGATGCGGCCATCGATCGCCGTATCGCTGGACCTGCTAAATCGTCACGGTCTTTAAGCGAACAAGAAAAGAAATTAATCGCTTATCACGAAGCGGGTCACGCGATTATTGGTTTAAAATATCCGCATTCAGATGTCGTTCAAAAAATTACGATTATCCCGCGTGGTAATACTGGTGGTCACGTAAGAATGACTCCCGAAGAAGACCGTTTCTTGTTAACCAAAAAAGAACTCGAAGCCCGGATTGTTGGCTTTTTGGGTGGTCGTGCTAGTGAAGAAACTTTCTTTAATGATATTTCTTCTGGGGCCCAAAACGATATCCAAGTGGCGACACAACTCGCTCGCGTCATGGTCACTGAACTCGGAATGTCATCGCTAGGCCCAATTCAATATGAAAGAGATACTGGGAGTGTCTTTTTGGGAAGAGACTATACTTCTTCGCAAAGAAGCTTCTCTTCAGAGACGGCTTTAAAAATCGATAATGAAATCCGTAAAATTATTGAAAATGCTCATCAAGAAGCTTTCCGTGTCATCAAAGAACATAAAGAAGATGTTATCTTACTAGCGGAAACTTTAATTGAGTTTGAACAGATCACTGCAGAAGAAATCGATTATTTGCTCAAACATCGCCGGCTTGAACGCGAAGAAAAAGTCGCGCCAGTGGCCGCTGAAGAAAGGCCGGTTAAAACGCTTAAAGCTCCAAAACCAGCTGGTGAAGAAGCTTAATAAATAGGAAGGTCTAAACCTTCCTTTTGCTATGTGGAAATTAGGAAAATATACGATTAAAGGAAAAGTAGTCCTCGCGCCAATGGCGGGGATCACGAGTGCCGGTTATCGCCGATATCTCAATTGTTTTGGGGTCGATATCGCCGTTACTGAAATGGTATCCGACATGGGTTTAATTTATGAAAATAAGGAAACCGAAACCTACGTCAAATATCAAAAAGATGAAACCTTAACCGGCGTGCAATTATTCGGCTCAAAGCCAGAAAATTTAAGTAAAGCAGTCCTTAAAGCCTTAGCCTTAAATCCGGAAATTGATTTTTTTGATATCAATATGGGGTGTCCAGCCCCAAAAGTTACGAAAACGGGAGCGGGCTCCGCTTTAATGGTTGATCCCGTTATTTGTGGAGACATCATCCGGGCGATAAAGCAGGTCACCGATAAACCAGTTACCGCTAAGATCCGTTTAGGTTATAACGAGATTAATTTTATTGAAGTTATTAAACAGTTGGAAAGTGCTGGCGTTGATGCAATCGCCATCCATGCACGGACAAGAAAAGAACTATATAGTGGGGAACCGCATTACGACTTGTTAAAAGACTTAAGAAAGAAGATGTCTGTTCCTTTAATTGTGTCCGGCAATATTTATACAGTTGAAGATGCGATTAGAGCATTAGAAAATAGCGGCGCTGAAGCAGTGATGGTCGCGCGAGGAGGGATGGGTAATCCCTTCTTAATTACCCAGATCAAAACTTACTTTGAAACGGGTGAGCGTTTGCCTGACCCCTCATTATTAGAACAGTGTGACTATTGTCTAGCGCTGGCGAGAAGTATGATTTTAGAAAAAGGTGAATTAACTGCGATGCGTATTTATCGCACGCTCGCACCAAAGTTTTTTTCTGGCTTTGCGCACTCAAAAACTTTAAGAAAAATGTTGGCGACATCTTTGACTACTTATGACTCTTTAGAAAAGATGATAGCCCAATTTAAAAAAGACAATTTAAATACCTAAATAATAAAATTATTAAGAGATAAAATGACATATTTGGGCTTTTTGATGATTTGACTTTGATGAGTTAAAGACTTTGTCTATACTATTAACGGCATTATTTGAAAGGAGAAAGCTGTTTTTAACAGTTTGATATTATGAAGAACAAAGACCTAAACGACCAACAATTAATTCGCCTTGAAAAATTAAAAAAATATATTGAATTAGGCATTGACCCCTTTGGTCAAGCCTATAAAGTCACGCACTCTATTAAAGAAATCAGAAGGCTTTGTGCGAAAAAAGCCGGCGACGACTTAGAGAAGATGAATTTGCAAGTTTCCGTAGCCGGTAGAATAAAAACCATTCGAAGAATGGGTAAAGCTTCTTTCATGAATGTCCAAGATAAGGGTGGTAATATCCAAGTTTATCTCGCTTTGAATGGCATTGGTGCTGAAAATTACGAATTATTTAAAATCGCTGATATCGGTGATATTGTCGGCATTGAAGGGGTGATGAATTTAACCCGTACTGGTGAGTTGACAATTAAAGCAGAGAAGTTTACTCACTTGACTAAATGTCTCCACCCATTACCGGAAAAATTCCACGGCTTAACTGATGTAGAAGAGCGCTCTAGAAAAAGATATTTAGATCTAATTATGAATGAAGAAGCGCGTAAAGTAGCTTTTATGCGTCCGCAAATTATTCGCGCTATTCAAAAGTTTTTAGATGATCGAGACTTCGTGGAAGTGGAAACCTCGATTCTTTCTTCGGTTTTTGGGGGGGCGGCCGCGCGTCCTTTTGTGACGCACCATAATACCCTAGATCAAGATTTTTATTTAAGGATTGCCACGGAACTAAATTTAAAACGTTTACTTATCGGCGGCATGGAAAGGGTGTATGAAATCGGACGTTTATTCAGAAACGAAGGGATGGACGCTTCTCATAATCCAGAGTTCACCAGTATTGAAATATATGAAGCTTTTTCTGATTTAAAAGGGATCGGTGACTTAACTGAAAAGATGATCAGAAGTGTCGCTAAACAAGTGACGGGATCTCCTATTATCGAGTACGGTGGTAAAAAAATTGATTTTGAATCACCTTTTAAATGGATTTCTATGAATGATTTAATTAAAGCAAAAACCGGTATAGATTTTAAAAAGGTTGCTTCTTTTGAAGAGGCGAAAAAACTCGCCGAAGAAAAAGGTCTTCATTTAGATAAATTTAAAAATACGATCGGCTATGTGATGAACGAATTTTTTGAGGAACTATGTCAAGACGACTTAATCCAACCGACTTTTGTTTATGAATACCCAATCGAAGTATCGCCTTTAACTAAAAAAGGTAAAGACCCTAAATTTGTCGAACGCTTTGAGTTATTTGTAAATGGGAAAGAGCTCGCTAATGCTTATACCGAATTAAATGATCCACTCGACCAAGAACAAAGATTTTTAGCGCAAGTAGAAGCGAAAAAAATGGGTGATGAAGAAGCTAATGAAATGGACAGAGACTTTTTAGAAGCCTTACAATACGGGATGCCTCCAGCCGGCGGTGTAGGAATGGGCATCGACAGATTTGTGATGTTATTAACTGATCAAACACAAATCCGTGAAGTCATTCTTTTCCCGACGATGCGTAATAGATAAGACAGCGATTCCTTAGCAATTTAAAAAATTATAAGTAATTAAGGAGTAATAATGTTATTTTTTGCTAGTTGTATTTTTTGCGATACTTTGAAGCGTATAGTAAATAGCGGCAAAAAGAAGACTGCACTCTTTCTTATGCCGAAAAAATATATAAGGGGATATCTTTGCTACTCAATCTAAAATTGTGGCAACTTTCTTTATTACACTGTTCCTTTTGACGAGAGTAAGAAAGGCCGCTTTTTATTAAAACTAAAACCCATACTTTGTCATAATAAATTTCCTAATGGCCAGCAAGTTTGTTGTTTTTATTTTTGAAGGTGCTATTATTTGTATACTTAAATAAAATTACTGGCTACTTTTAAGTACGTTTAACTGGTAATATATCTTATAGTGTCAAAGATTTATTTGTGGCCTTGTTATTTTTATTATATTTTAAGGAGCGAATTTAATGTCATATAAAAAACTTATTCCTCTATCTGTTATCACTATTTTGGCGGTGCTCGGTTGCCAATCTGCTAATGGCAGTGGTGCGAGTAGCTCCAGTGCTGTTTTTTCTAATTACAGTTCAGTTGATATCTCGACTCCGAGTGCAATCGAAGAACCGGTTAATGTCGGTCCTTTTGGTTTGACGACCTTAAATGGTAACTATTTTATAGAAGGAAATACTTACACGATTACTAAAGGCGGTTTATACGTCTTAAAAGGTTATCTTAATGGCCAAATCATCGTGGCTGCTGGCGATAATGACAATGTCGAATTGTCCTTAGAAGGCGCCACTATTGAAAATGATGCTGATTCTCCGATTCAAGCTTTACACGCTAATAAGGTGAAAATCCAAGCAAAAGCTGGGACTGAAAATCTGATTAAAGAAACTAGACCGATGAGATATCAAAAAAATAATGCTGTCGGCGAAGGAGCGATCAATTCTAAAGTCGACTTAGAGATCAAAGGCAGAGGCCTTTTAGTTGTCCAGGCTACGTATAATAGTGGTATTCATACTGTTGATGACTTAGAAATTCAAAATGCGACGATCCATGTCACTGCCCCTTTTAATGCTTTACGGGGTAACGACAGTATAACGATTAAATCGGGCACTCTCGTTCTTAATAGTTTGTATGGCGAAGGTATCAGAACTAAAAATACCCACATTTCTAGTAAAGGTAATCAACGGGGACCCCTTGTTATTAATGGCGGTTCCGTTTATGTCGATAGCTTATATACCGCTTTGAGTTCTTCTTATACCATCATCGTCGATGAAATCGATAGGAATAATCCGACAACTTTAAATATTAAAACTGGTAAAAAATCGAGTCATTATAATTTTATGGCTTATGACGAAACCGTTTTGGCGGGCGGTTTAATTGCGACCAACTTTATCAACATTAGAAAAGGGACTATAGCCATTGATAGTGACGACTATGGTATTTATACTAGTTATGGCAAAGCATTTGATAATGGCGAAAGAGGCTTAGGCAATGTCAATATTGAAGGTGGGAATATTTCTATTTCTGCTGATGATGATGGACTTCGCGCTGATCACACCTTAATTATTTCAGGCGGAAACATGTCTATTACTAGTGGTACTGAAGGCATTGAAGCTAACCACATCAAAATCAGTGGTGGCACCATACATGTCTTTGGGACTGACGATGGCATCAATGCCTCAAGAAAAATTAATGAATATCCGACGATGGAAGTGACTGGCGGCTTTATTAATGTCACAGTTGCTAGTGGTGATACGGACGGCATTGATAGTAATGGCTCATTTAGACAAACGGGTGGTGTCATTATTTCTCGTGGTTCCGCGGGCACCCCTTCTTCAATTTCTACTGCGATAGAAGTCGATGGCAGTTATACGATGACAGGGGGAACCTTTATTGCTTTTAACGGCATGGAATCAATTCCGACCGCTAATGCTAATGTTTTGTCAGCATCTATAACTGCTGCGAGCTCTACTTTACGTTTTTCTAAGGGAAATTATTCCTTATTGAGCGAGAGTTTAAACGTCAATTTTTCGAATGAATTTGCTTATAATAGTTTTATTATTTATTCATCTTCTTTAGTTAATAACGGAACTTATACTTTAAAAATGGATGGCACTGAGGTCCT
>JAAZFO010000064.1 GCA_012511695.1 Erysipelotrichia bacterium
AAGCAGACGTATCTTTATCGTCAAAATAATGATCGATTAAGGCTTTTGAGGTGTCGACGCGAACATTTTTAAGTTTAGGTCCTAAGTGACGGGCAATCATTAAACCGTCACGCACGACATCATTGTGGTAGTCAATTAAAGCTGTCACGCGTTCATTAGGAAAAGTTTTAAGATAGACTTCCGATGCCTTTATAAGATCGCCTTTACATAGTTGGATTAAAGCATGGGGCATCGTCCCCATCCCTTTTCCGCCCCACCAGAGGCCTTGAGCATCAGTACTCACGAGCTTAATACCACCCACATAAGTCGCATATCCATCGCCGACTTGCGTTAAGTAATCGTCTTGGCGGTCCGCCATTGAGAAAACTGGAGTGTCTCCAGCTGCCTCTAAGACTTCCATTACATTTGTGGCCACACTACTGCGCCGGGCTAAAACGCCATCGATCACAGATTCTAAAAAACCGAACCATTCATATTTACCAGTTACCTTTAGGACTGGTTCTTCACTAGTGACGATATCGCCATCGTGAAGGGCTTCAATGACTAAGCTCTCAGGATGGATAGCAAATTTATGAATAATTGCAATCGCTTCATCGATGCCGCATAGCATTGCTCTTTCGCGACGCTGAAACCATTGCATCGTCACCGTTTTACCTCCTAAGTGTAATGAGGCGATTTTTTATGACTTTAAAAAATAGTTGGCACTATAAAAGCCACTTCCTAATAGTGCGGGCAATTGAAAAGTTTTATCAGTTAAACGCGAAATGATTCCGCGCTGTTTTAGTGCGATTTCTTTCATAATGCTTTTTCCTCCATTTGAAAGATGTCTTGTCCGTTAAAGATATCTTATTGATTTACTGTTTCCACCACGAGCGGTACTTTATCATCATCAACATCTAAATCATAAGCAGTGGCGATGCGCTCGCTTTTAACAAACGTCCCATCAGCCGTCAAAATATCTTTTTTTACTTTGACCACCAAGTGGCCGTTTTGTTTTGCGAAATAAAAACCTGATTGCCGCTTAGTAGCTAATAGACAACCATATTGTCCCAAATAACTATTAATAATTGCAATTAATTCGATATTTGGTAATGCAATTAAACCCTTAAACTTGATCTTAACAAACTTAGCTAAACGAAAAATATCTAAACGGACCATCCGTTTATTTTTCATATAGAGCAAAACATCCCCGTCTTTTTTAGGGACTATCCCTTCGTCTAAATCTTCAAAAAGGACTGTTAAGTAAGAATTTGCTTTATCAAAATTATTGATTAATCCGTATTTTTCAATCATACTTTTTCCAAAATTAATCGATAGATCGGTAAGCCTTCTAAGCGGAAATTTTGTTCATATTCTGTCATTTCGTCATTTTGATCTAACCCATCATAATTCCGATCAACACTCAAGATATTGAATTTAGAAAAAGAGGCTAATTCAAGCGAATAATTAAAGAAATCAACATTATCTGTCTTCATATAAACGCGGCCACCACTTTTTAATAAACGGTGATATTGTACGAGATACTTTTCTGAAGTTAATCTATTTTTATGATGTCTTTTTTTAGGCCAAGGGTCCGAAAAATTTAAAAAGATAGCTAGAACGCTTTCTCCTTTTAAAAGCGGTAATAAAACTCCGGCATCTTGATGGATTAATTTGGCATTAGCGATTTGCTGTTCCACTATTTTTTTAGCGGTAATGCCAGCGCAAGTGACATTTTTTTCAAGACCAATAATTATTTTGTCACTTAGTTTTAAAGCCATATTGCACAAAAAATTACCTTTACCGGCACCGATTTCTAAATAATAATTCGGTAAGCTATTTATTTGTTCAACTGATAAGGTAATCTCACTATGGGCCTTAAGATATGGTTCCGCCCAAGCTTTGAAACGCGGACGCATTAGATTTTTTTTCCTAAAGCGATAATGGCGTGTGCATAAATACTCGTCGCTTTTTCTAAATGTTCAACGCGAATCGATTCATTAACCCCGTGCATCCGCGAATCATAATTTGCAAAATTCATCCCGAAAGCGACAGTGTTATCAGCTTCTTTTGCATAAGTGCCCCCTCCAGAAGCGATGATTGGGGTGACATAGTCTCTGGTTTCCTTTTGATAAACATCTAAAAGCGTCGTCACCAAAACACTATCTTTTGGATAAAAGAGTAATGGAGAGATGCCGAGGACTTCGGCATTAAAGGGGTGACTATTAGCCACTATTTTTTCAATCATATCTTCGCTAGTTACGGTTTCCACGTGGCGATAATTAACGATCATCTCTAAGCGTCCTTTACTAAAATTGAGTAAGCCTACATTTAATGAATTAGTTCCCATATTTTCACTCGTGGCATCAGCTTTTAAGCCTTCGCCCCGTAGTGGCGCATAACGTTCATAAAGTAATTTAAAATCTTCTTGTTTAAAAAATTGACCGAGATGTTTTATAGCGATCATCGCGGCATTAGTCCCTTCCCAGGGCATTGAACCATGCGCCGCTAAGCCATGAAAAGTTAAAACCATCGTCTCATCATTAGCGAGATAACAATAATCGACTCGTTGTTTGTCTAAATAGCTAACAAATTCCAAATTTGTTTTTAAAGTGACTTCACATTTTTCAATGACTGAATTTGAAGCGACCCCACCTTTAATACTTAATAAGTCGCTAAAATCGATGTCTTTAGTAACTTTAAAGCCGATAATACCTTTTTCTGCATACGTTAAAGGAAATTGAGAATCAGGTGAGAATCCAAAAGTCGGTTGCTTTATGTTGAGGTGTTGTAAGTCATAAGTCATGCAAGCAGAACCGCGCTCTTCGTTCCCGCCCACTAAGAAGCGGACTTGATACTCACCGAGCAATCCATTATCTCTTAAGGCTTTTAAAGCGTAGTAAGCCGCTAAAAGGGGACCTTTATCATCAGCGACACCGCGACCATATAAAGTGCCATCTTTTTCAAAAACAGTTAAGGGGTCTTGCGGCCAACCAGTACCGACCGGGACGATGTCCGCATGAGCCATGATCGTAATATTTGGCTTTAGATCATTAGTTAAAATTTCGACCACCATATTGTTATAATTAGTGACAATAAAGCCATCTTTTTTTGCTAAAGCTTCCACGAATTGTAAGGCTTTTGTTAC
>JAAZFO010000011.1 GCA_012511695.1 Erysipelotrichia bacterium
CTTTTGTAAATTTGCTTTCATCTCTTTTGACGAGTGCTATTTTTGCATCGCTACTCAAGTTATTAGTTATTGAGTCAACCACATTAACGACTAATGTTGAATAAAAATAAACAATGATAAATAAAACAATGCTTGATAAGAACAGTGTAAAAATAGACCGTTTTGGTGTTTTTAAAATATTTTTAAAGGCGATTTTAAAACCTTTTTTAAAACTGTTATTTTTTGTTTTGTCTGCGTTTAAGTTGGCTTTTAAACTGATCGTTTTTTCTAAAATAATGTCGTTTTTAATATTACCATCACTCATAATAATTTTACGAGTCGCAAATTTATCGACTTCTTTCATATTATGACTGACCATAATTACCAGCCTATCTTTAGATATTTCTTTTAATAAACTTAAAACCTCATCACCGCTTTGCTCATCTAAGTTGCCGGTCGGCGCATCCGCTAAAATAATGGGAGCGTCTTTAGCGAGCGCTCTTGCGATTACCACTCTTTGTTTTTGCCCACCAGATAGTTTTGAGGTTCTTTGATTGATATGACTTAAAAGACCGACTTGCTCAATTAATTTAATGGCCCGTCCTTTAATTTTTGCTTTTGGATAATTTTGAGCGAGTAAAGCTAGTTCGACATTGTCATAAACTGTATAGGCGTCAATCACATTATAGTTTTGAAAAACAAAACCGATATTTCTCGCTCTAAACTTTTCAAAATCCTTAACGGTATAGTGACTAGTTTCTCTTCCTTCGTAAAACAATTCACCATCTTCATAAGTATCAAGACCGCTAATAACATTTAAAAGAGTAGTTTTTCCACTACCTGACTCACCTGTAATTGCGACAAATTCATTGTTATAAAATTCTAAGTTAATATCACGCATACCTTCACTAACACCAGTCCTGGTCTTATAGTATTTAGATACGTGCGATAGTTTAATTAATGGTTGTTTCATTTTTTATATCTCTTTTGTTAAGTTGATTTTAGCATACATTAATATTTTGTAGTTATACAAAAAAGTGAACAAATTTTTTAAATATTACCACGAATTAATGTCGTTAATTATGCAAAAAATTACATTTCTAGTCGTTATCATCGCTATAACGTTCAATACTCAAGAAGATATTCGCCACCAACGGAAATGTTATTTAAACTATCACAATGGTTACAAATATTTAAATTGATTGCTGCATATTTATTTAGCCAAGGAAGAAATAATCAATAATAGATGCGTGTCACTTTAAAAATAAACAATTTTGTATTTTGTCGTTTAATAACTCACCCGTATTTTACAACACGATTTTAATAAATATTAAAATTTTTGTCTTTTAATCCCAAAATAACAAAATGTATGTTTAAATAAGAGTGACTCGGCAGGCAAAGCCACTTTACTTCGTTTATTAGAAATAAGTCGACCCCTTAACACCATTTCAGTTAATCTGAATGAACACTCCAAGCATTTATCGGTCACGTAGTTAGTTTTACTTTAAAATAGAGAAATAAATTTAATAAGGAGGATTTCTCCCATGTCACTTCCCCTACTAATTATATGTTTAACAATCTTCTTCAGTCGTATTGTTGATGTCTCTCTTGGAACGGTCAGAATGATCATGACCGTTAGAGAAAAACGTTTACTGGCGACGATTATCGGTTTTGTGGAAGTGATGATTTGGTTTTTAGTCGTCAGAGAAGCGCTAACGGTCGAGGAGAGTTCTATTTATGTTGCGATTGCCTTTGCTGGGGGTTATGCGACTGGGACTTTAGTCGGTAGTTTAGTCGTCAAGTTTTTTATCCCGACGAATATGATTGTTCAAGTTATCACTTCAAAAAGAGACAAAGCTTTACTTAAAGCCATTAGCGACGCCGGATTTTCGATGACTGTCGCGGATGTTTATGGCCGTGACCGCTCTTCAGAAAAATATATGCTCCTTATTTATATTGACGGTAAATATCTAAAGAAACTCAAACAAACAATTACGGAATTAGATGAAGCAGCATTTATATCTATTAGCGAAGGAAAAGCCGCTTATAATGGGCGGATTACTCCTTACGACACTAAGAAATAGTTGGTTTTATTATGCACAGCGTGGAAGATGAAAAATTATTGCAATGATGAACTAAAAGTTATATTTTAATAAGCGAACACAATTTTACTACTTTTCCTATCAGAAAATTGATATTACAATATCAGAGCGAAAGACTAGGTGTTCGCAAAAAGGAGAATTACCCAAGTGGTTGAAGGGACCGGTCTTGAAAACCGGAAGGGGATGCAAGTCCCGCTAGGGTTCGAATCCCTAATTCTCCGCCAAATAAGGTTCTATTAAATAGAACGTGGAAAATCGTGGAAAAAGTGAATTAACCTCCGAAAACTATTAAATAGAACGTGGACAGGCCGTGACCTCAAAATCACGGCCTTTTCTTATACGTGATAATGAGCA
>JAAZFO010000065.1 GCA_012511695.1 Erysipelotrichia bacterium
AACGAGAGCAAATTTTCAATAATTTCTCGATGTGTTTATATTTTCTAATTATTTTTATTTAACAATTAATAAAATAGTGTCCACCCCTACCCTCATAGTTCCCTTCATTAATTTGGCTACAACATTATCAATTTTAACTATAAAAAACAATTTTGGCTGAGTAGTCTCATTTGGCAGTCTCGGTAATTATATTAAAATATCAAACGAATAAATCTCAAAAAGACAAACTGATGGAGTGTTTGTGTTAGCAGAGCTTTTTACATGGTTAATCTATAAAAATAGCGAACGATTTTTATACTGAACGCCATAATTTTATGATGAGAGTTTACATAACTCCCTTTTCGTTCAAAACTTTTCTTATCTCATCTGACAATGCGAACTCTTTATCAGCTCTATGTTTTAAATATTTACCATACAAATGCACAATTTCATCATCAAAAGGTACATAAGTGATTTCCAACCCTAAAACATAAAACATGTCGGTCAGTGTTTTGAATAAGTTATTCAATAAGTTAAAGTCACTTTCTTGAGCGCGAATTTGTGAATTGAGTTCTTTTAGGACACTAAAGACTTCTGCTAATGCGTTCGCGGTATTTAAATCATCCGCCAAAGCTTCTAAAAATTTATTAATAAAAAGTGGCTTACCTTCGCTTAAACGTATTTTGTTTGCCTGTAACTTCAATGCGGCTTGTTTATAGGCACTTTGTAAACGCTGAATAATTTGTGTAGCTTCAGCAATCGTTTCTTCAGTGAAATTAACCCCTTGACGATAATGGGCATTTAAAATGACTAAACGCGTTACAGGGCCGCCATGCTCGGCAATTATGTCTTTAGCGTAAACGACATTGCCTAATGATTTTGACATCTTTTCATTATCGATATTAATAAAAGCGTTGTGGAGCCAATATTTGGCGATTTTATTGCCATTAGTCGCTTCAGATTGGGCGATTTCGTTTTCATGGTGGGGAAATTTTAAATCATAGCCGCCGCCATGGATATCAATATAGTTTTGGGGGAAAATATTTTCCACCATGACACAGCATTCTGTATGCCAGCCAGGACGCCCCTTTCCCCAAGGAGAATTCCATCTAATCCCTGAGTCAGCTTTTTTCCACAAGGCGAAATCTAACGGGCTTTCCTTGTACTTGTTTTCTTCAACACGTGCACCCACTAATAAGTCCTCAACATTAATGCCACTCAGGACGCCGTAATCTTTTATTTTGTGAACACGGAAATAAACATCGCCACTAACTACATAGGCAGCATCAAGAGCGATTAGATTCTCAACATAAGTGATAATTTGATCTATGTACTCAGTTACGCGTGGCGTTATGCTTGCTGGTAAAGCTCCGATGTCTTTAACGGTTTGTTCATAAGCTGCGATATAAAATTCAGCTATTTCCTCTTCGGTTTTGCCTTCTTGTTTAGCGACTGTAATAATCTTATCGTCGACATCGGTGTAGTTGCTAACGTAAGTCACTTCATAGCCGACATACATTAAAAAGCGTCTTAAAGTATCAAAAACTACAACTGGGCGCATGTTGCCGATGTGCGCGTAATTATAAACAGTGGGGCCGCAGATATAGATGCTTACTTTATGTGCTTCTATCGTCTGGAAATCTTCTAAAGAATTAGAAAGTGAATTGTAAAATTTAATATTCAGCATAAGTATTTATATTGTAGATAAAAAAGAGGCGTTTTAGTAGTTATTTCCGCCTCTTTTGCTTTTTTAATTAATGATTTCTTCTTTGGATAGCAAGGACGCTCAGTGTTATAAGAAGTGTGGAGTAACTCTTCTGCTAAAGGGCTACCTGGTTTACCTAAGAAGTTAGTATAAAGACTTTGGATGTCTTTGTTGTTATGTGATTGACGGATGATGATCCGCTCATCTTCGCTATAAATGACCGAAGCGCGTTTTTGCATATAGGTGTCAAGAATATCATCGTCTTCATTAGGCAAGAACATCGGTTTGATGAATGGTTGACCTCCACCAGCGATACAGCCGCCTGGACAACCCATGATTTCAATAAAGGTATAAGGGGAAGTGCCTGCTCTTATTTCATCAAGTAAGACTTTCGCACTAGTCATTCCAGAAGTGACTGCCACTTTAATCTCAGTGCCATTAATATTTAAGGTTGCTTCTCTTGTGCCTTTCATCCCGCGCACTTCTTGAAAATCAACTGGGCCATATTCTTCGCCAGTGAGCCAGAAGTAAGTCGTTCTTAAAGCTGCTTCCATCACACCACCAGTTACTCCAAAAAGGACACCAGCACCAGTGTATTCACCCAATATGTCATTATCAAATTCTTCTTCTGGTAATGCGTGCCAATCAATACCGGCGCGTTTGATAACTTTAGCTAGCTCGCGAGTCGTTAAGACTGCATCAACATCGTTTGGCATTTCATCTCTAGCCCGCTCATATTTTTTGGCAGTGCAAGGCATAATTGAAACGACAAAGAGATCTTTAGGGTCTAAGTTATGAACCTTGGCAAAGTGAGATTTAATAATCGCACCGACCATCATGTGTGGAGACTTACAAGTGGAAACGTACGGAGCGACGTCCGGATAAAAGTATTCCATGTAATTAACCCAGCCTGGAGAACAGGAAGTGATTTGTGGAAGCGGGGCTGTTTTTTTAGTAATTCTATCTAGTAGTTCATTAGCTTCTTCCATGATAGTTAAGTCCGCGCCAAAGTTAGTATCAAAGACGCGATAAAAACCTAATCTATGCAAAGCAGCGACCATTTTACCAGTGCCAGGAGTACCAACGGGTTCGCCGAATTCTTCAGCGATTGCCGCTCAGACGGCTGGAGCGGTTTGAACGATCACTTTCTTACCCGCTTTAAAAGCCGCATCAACTTTAGAGATTTCTTCATTCTCATATAAAGCACCAGTTGGGCAAACATTAACGCATTGACCGCATTGCAAGCATGGGGATTGCGCAAAACTTCTATTTTCCACTGGGGCAACTTTGGTATTAAAACCACGGTTTTCAAAACCTAAAATAGCGATACCGTGGGCTTTTTTACACGTCTCAATACAACGACCACATAAGATGCACTTCGCGGTATTACGCATTAAGCCAGGCGCTAATTCATCAACGGTGTTCGGCGAAGAAGGCCCGATATATTTGAGGTCTCGCGCACCGACAATTTTAGAAACTTCTAATAGTTCACATTTATCTTGTTTTAGACATTGCAAACAGTTTTTTTGGTGATCGGAAAGTATTAATTCGACAGACGCCCTTCTCGCTTCTACCGCTTTTTGTGAATTGGTAATGATTTCTATTCCTTCATTAATCGGATAAACACAAGAAGCGACTAAGCCACGAGCACCGACGACTTCAACTAAACAAACACGACAAGAGGCTTTAGAACATCCGTCATCTTTAAAAGAACAAAGAGTAGGAATTAAATAGCCACATTTTTTCGCAGCTTGTAAGACAGTGAGGCCAGCTTCTACTTGGTAAGACTGACCATTGATTTTAATATTAACTAATGCCATATGTATATTTTCTCCTATCTCTTGATAATGGCATCAAAGCGGCAAGCTGCTTCACAGCTACCACATTTTATGCACTTATCAACATCAATTTTTAAAACAAATTTATTCGGGATTTTTGCTGGTTGGTCAGTCGGATGAATGCAATCGACTGGACAGGCGCGTTGACAAACACCGCAACCGATACAGTTTTCAGGAATGATATAGTATTCCATCATATTCTTGCATACATGAGCAGGACATTTATGATCAACGACGTGAGCCCTAAATTCTTCTGGGAAAGCTTTCAACGTACTCATAATTGGATTAGCAGCGGTTTGGCCTAAAGCGCAAAGGGAGTTGTTTTTAACAACTTCGGCTAATTCTTCAAGATTTTCTAAATCATTAGGGCTTCCTCTGCCATCACAAATTTTGGTCAAGATATCTAAAATTCTCTTGGTGCCGATACGGCATGGCGCACATTTACCACATGATTCATCACAAATAAATTCCATGTAAAATCTGGCGACGTCGACCATGCAGTTGTCTTCATCCATGACAATCGCTCCACCAGACCCCATCATACTGCCAGCAGCTTCTAAACTACTGAAGTCAATTGGAGTATCTAAATCTTTTTCGGTTAAACAGCCACCAGATGGACCGCCGGTTTGAATGGCTTTAAATTTCTTGCCATCAGGAATACCACCACCGATATCAAAAATTAATTGTCTCAGTGTCGTTCCCATCGGCACTTCAACGAGACCAACATTATTTACTTTACCACCTAAAGCAAAAACCTTAGTTCCTTTGGTATCATCAGTTCCAATGGCCGCAAAATTTTCCCAACCTTCACGTAAAATTAAAGGCACACTAGCGAGTGTTTCCACATTATTAACAATGGATGGGCATCCCCACAAACCTTTAACTGCTGGGAATGGGGGGCGAGGATTTGGCATCCCGCGCTTGCCTTCGATGCTGTTGATGAGAGCGGTTTCTTCGCCACAAACGAAAGCTCCAGCACCTAATCTAATGTGACAACGGAAAGAGAAGTCTGTTCCTAAAATATTGTCACCTAACAAACCGAGCTCTTCTAATTCTTTGATAGCTTTGGATAGTCTCTCAACTGCAACTGGATATTCAGCCCGCACATAGAAATAACCATCTTGCGCGCCGATAGCGTAGCCGGCAATCATCATCCCTTCAATGAGGTTAACTGGATTGCCTTCGATGATCGAGCGATCCATAAAAGCACCTGGGTCGCCTTCATCTCCATTACAAATCATATATTTTGGGCCATCAGTTTTTGGAACAAATGACCATTTTTTACCAGTTGGGTATCCAGCGCCACCGCGCCCTCTTAAACCGGATTTAATGACTTCATCAATGACTTCATCTCTCGTCATTTTCAAAGCTCTAGCTAAACCCTTAAAAGACCCGTAACCGATGGCTTCATCGATATCTTCAGGGTTGATTTCACCATTGCCAACTAGCGCGTAATTTCTATTTTGTAAACGATAAAAATTAATATCGTTTTGTTTTTGTACTTGTTCTTTAGTTTGTGGATCTATAAAGAGCAAACGGGTGACGACTTCACCATTTAAGATATCTTTTTCAAAGATTTCTTTAACATCTGCTGGTGTCACCTTCGTATAAAGTGTATCTTCAGGGAAGATTTTGACAAACGGACCTTGCGAACAAAAACCAAAACAACCAACGATATTGGCGGTCACTTTGTCTTCTAAATCGTTATCCTTAATTAATTGGAGAAAATTATCGACTACACCTTGTGAATCGCTCGATAAACAACCAGTTCCACCACAGACGACAATCGCCCGATGTCCTGGTTCGGCGTTAAATTTTTTGTCCAAACACTTGCTGCAATGATCAATGCGCTCAAATAGTTCTTTTTCGTTACTAATCTTTTTTAAACTCATATTTATTGAATCTCCTTTGCGCGATATGTATCAACGATCTTTTTCACATTATCAACTTTAACTTGCGGGTAAACTTTGCCATTAATAGTAACAGCAGGGGCGACAGCACAAGCGCCGATACAGCGCAAGATATCTAAAGTGAATAAACCATCAGCGGTCGTCTCGCCCGGTTTAATGCCGAGGGCTTCGCTAAACTTATCACAAACTAATTGTCCACCCTTGACATAACAAGCAGTTCCTAAACAAATGCCAACGACATATTTGCCCTTTGGCTCCATTGAAAAGAATGAATAAAAAGTCACAACTCCGTAAATTTCACTGAGTGGCACACCAGTTAATTGACTGACTAATTCTTGGGCTTCAAGTGGCACGTAGCCAAATTCTTTTTGAATGTCTCCAAGGATCATCATGGTGGGGGTCGGTTCGTCCTTAAACCGGTTAACTATTTCAGTAATCATTTTTACAGCTTGTGGTTGTAATTTTGCCATACTAGCCTCCTAAGTATTACTTTTAAGTAATCAAGCGTCTTCTATTATACGAGCGCGCGTGAGAAATAACAACATTAATTGAATGAAAGCGGTCAAATAGTTTGCGACCCTTTCATAGTTGAATTTAATTCCCCTTATAACTGTCGATCAGAATCTGTTTCATGTCAGCAATTAAAGGCATTCTTGGGTTAGCCGGAGAACACTGGTCTTCATAAGCTAAATAAGCAATGTCATCAAGTTTCGCTAGCCAATCACTTTCTTTAATGTTGTAAGCCGAGAAATTTGGATCAACTCCGACTTCTCTTAACAAAGCGATGACAGCACTAGCTAATGCTTCCACTCCTTCTTCAGGAGTATCGGCTTTCAAACCTAATAATTGAGCGATCTCTTGATAGCGCTCATGAGCCACATAATGATTATACTTCGGCCAAACATTTAATTTGGTCGGTATTTGACCGTTATAACGAATGACATGTGGTAAAACAATAGCGCAGGCCAAACCATGAGTCACGTCGAATTCACCACCAATTTTATGGGCTAAACTATGGGTGATTCCTAAAAACGCATTCGCAAAGGCCATCCCCGCAATCGTTGCCGCATTGTGCATTTTTTCTCTAGCCTCTAAATCTTTAGCCCCGTATTTAACCGCTCGCGGTAAGTACTTGAAAACTAATTGAATAGCTTTTAAACACAAACCGTCAGTAAAATCATTAGCCATAATAGAGACATAGGCTTCAACAGCATGCGCTAAGGTGTCTAAACCAGTCATCGCCGTCGCATCTTTCGGTAAGTTGGTCGCAAATTCAGGGTCAACAATAGCAATGGTTGGAGTAAGAGAATAGTCAGCAAGTGGATATTTCTTTTTATTAACTTTATCCGAAATAACAGCAAAAGGTGTAACTTCACTCCCAGTGCCTGACGTTGTGGGGATACAAATTAATTTAGATTTTTTGCCTAACTCTGGATATTTGAAAGCCCTTTTACGGATATCCATAAACTTTTGTTTTAAATCATCAAAATTGACTTCCGGATATTCATAAAATAACCACATCCCTTTAGCGCCATCCATCACGGAACCGCCGCCCAAAGCAATAATCGTATCGGGCTCAAAAACTTTCATCATTTCGGCTCCTTTTTTCACCGACAAAATATCTGGGTCTGGTTCGATACTGCTACATATTTGAATAACTGGCTTTTCTTTTCTTAAATTGAGCTGTTCTTCGATTTTATGCAAAAAACCGAGCTCAATCATCGTTTTATCAGTGACGATAAAAACTTTATGCATCTCTTTGCAATCTCTTAAATATTCAATCGAATTTCTTTCAAAATAAATTTTTGAAGGTACTTTGAACCATTGCATATTATTTCTCCTTTTGCCGACTTGTTTAATATTTAAGAGGTTTACAGCGCTGATATTACCACCGATAGAGTTATGGCCATAGGATCCACACCCCAAAGTCATCGATGGTAAGAATGAGTTATAGACATTGCCGATTCCCCCGAATGTAGCCGGGCTATTCCAAATTATTCTAATCGCCTTGACGAGTTTGCCAAAATCATCCGCCATAGCTTGATCTTTGCAATGGATAGCGGCACTATGGCCGAGGCCGTGGAAAGCAACCATCGCAGCGGCTTTTTGGAAACCATCTTGCACATTTTCACTTCGAAGAAAAGCTAACACTGGTGATAATTTTTCACGAGTTAGTGGCTCTTTTGGACCGATGACATCACAAAAAGCACCTAAAATTGAAGTGTCAGCAGGCACTTTAAAACCCGCCTGTTCCGCAATCCAAGCCGCGGATTGCCCTACTGCTTTAGCATTAAGAACGGCTTTTTCTACCTCTTTATCACCGGTGGCGTAACCAAACATATACCGAGATAGTTTTATTTTTTCTTCCTCATTAAGAAAATAAACTCGAAATCTCTTAAACGAGGAAATGGTTTCATCCCAAATATCTTGATCGATGATTATCGCTTGTTCCGAAGCACACACCATCCCGTGATCAAAAGCTTTACTTAAGACAATATCAGTTACCGCTTGTTCAATATCGCAGGATTTATTCATATAAGCAGGGGCATTGCCCGCGCCTACACCTAGAGCTGGTTTCCCGCAACTGTAAGCGGCTTTAACTAAAGCGTTGCCACCAGTTGCTAAAATTGTTGCCACCCCTGGATGGTTCATTAAAGCGGAAGTCGCTTTTAAACTTGGGTGTTCGATCCATTGAATACAGTTTTTTGGGGCACCAGCAGCTTCGGCGACTTCTTTCATAATAGCGGCGGCTTCTTTACTGCATTGCTGTGCCGAAGGATGAAAGGCAAAGATGACAGGGTTACGTGTTTTCAAACAAATCAATGCCTTAAAAAGAACAGTACTAGTGGGATTAGTCACCGGAGTAATGCCGCAGATGACACCGACTGGTTCTGCAATTTCAGTAATACCAGTGACACTATTTTCACTAATGACACCGACAGTTTTTAAACGGTGCATATTGTTTTGCACATATTCGCAAGCGAATAAATTTTTGACAGCTTTATCTTCAAAAACACCACGTTTAGTTTCTGCAATGGCTGCCTTTGCTAAAGAACCGTGATGGTCTAAACCTGCGACACAACACTTAGCGACGATATAATCGATTTGTTTTTGATCGAAAGTTTCAAATTCGCTAAGAGATTGTAAGCCGTTGGCGACGAGAGTGTTGATTTCTTCTAATACTTCTGGGGCAAATTTATTTTGTTCTAGCATGTCAATTACCTCCTAGGTTTTTTGGTTGATACGATGAGCAAGGATGGCGAGTGAGGCAGCAAAATCGAAATTTTCAATAACGATTTCTTTTGGGGCATCGAGGTGCATGGGCACAAAATTCCAAATAGCCACAATGCCGAGACTCACTAATTTATCGACAATATCTTGGCTGACAGATTTTGGGGTGGTGAGAATCGCAATTTTGATATTTTTTTCAAAAATAATCCGCGACAGTTCCCCTAAATCATAAATAGGTTTTTCAGCGAGAGTTGAGTTGACAAGTGCGGGATCAATATCAAATCCAGCAACGATTTCTAATCCGAAATCGCCAAACCCTCTAAATGACATCAGGGCACTTCCCAGATGACCGACACCGATCAATATCGCCTCATTAATTTTTTTATAACCAAGAAAATTTTTTAAATATTCGATGAGATCTCCGACTTCGCGTTGACGACCTGGCAAAGCTTTTTTCGGAGAGATAAGTTGTAGGTCCTTGCGTACTTGCTCTTCAGAACAGGACATCATGTCCGCGATTTGTCTTGATGAAACCTTGTCAATTCCACTATTTCGCAACGACAGTAAAAAATTGAGATATACTGGATATCTTTCTAATTGACGTAATGAGACTTTTTTACTTTTCATACTTTCGGTATTTTTTTACCAAACTATTTATACCCTATCTTTTAAAATTAATCAATAATTATTTACCGAATTAATTCAAAGTGTTGAATTTCTCACTCTACTGTGTGCTAAAATAAATTTATAGGCAAGGTACATAGTATGAAAAAAATTTATAAACCTTTATTTACCCCTTGGAAAATTCGTGACGTGGAAATAAAAAACCGTATCGTGATGACCTCGATGGGTGGCACTTCTATTTTTGGGTGGATGGAACCAGCGCACTTTGATAAAGAAGCAGCTAACTTCTTACTAGAAAGAGCAAGAAACAATGTTGGTTTAATTCTTCCTGGCATTGCGCCAATTAGAAATCCGATGATGGGTGGTTGGCTTTATTCCAATAAGCGGATGTTTAAAAAACTCAAACCGTTTATGGAAGAAATCCACAAAACTGGCGCTAAGCTTTTTGTGCAATTAACGGCTGGTTTTGGTCGCGTGATGGCGATTAATGACATCATGGTCAAAGCTAGTAAAAACAAATTCATCGGTGGTTTACTTAAACCGATTTTTAATATGGATTGGATTAATGCCTCTCCGAGTGTTTTGCCAAATCGCTGGGATGAAACGGTGATAACAAAACAAATAAGCGAAAAACAAATTCTTCAACTCATCGATGGTTTTGCTAAAGTTGCAAAATTATGCCAAGAAGCCGGAGTTGATGGTGTTGAAATTCACGCCGTTCATGAAGGGTATTTATTAGATCAGTTCACCCTTCCCTATTCCAACTTTAGAACTGATAAATGGGGTGGGAGTTTTGAAAATCGCTACCGCTTTCCAGTGGAAATCGTCAAAGCGATTAAAAAAGTATGCGGTGAAAACTATCCAGTTACTTTAAGATATTCGGTCGTCAGTAAAACAAAAGCTTTCGGCAGTGGCGCGATGCCAAACGAGGAATTCATAGAAATCGGTCGCGCGATGAAAGAAAGCGAAAGAGCGGCTAAATACTTACAAGACGCTGGCTACGACATGCTCAACTGCGACAATGGCACTTATGATGCGTGGTATTGGGCACACCCGCCCGGCTATATGCCTAAAAATTGTAATCTTGAGGATGCGTCTCACATTAAAAAATTTGTTGATATTCCTATTGTTGTTGCTGGTCGCATGACACCTAAAGTGGCAGCGGAAGCCATTAAAGATGGTCAGATTGATGCTATGGGTGTTGCCCGCCAATTTCTTGTTGATCCAGCTTGGGTCACCAAATTAATGGCAGGCAAAGAAGAAGAAATTATGCCGTGTATTCACTGCCATAATGCCTGTTTTAATATGGCTCATTATAAAGGAGTGGCTAACGATCAACCTTTATATGACGCTTTACACATGGCGCGGTGTGCACTTAATCCAACGACCATGCAAGTAAATAAATATAAAATTGTTCCCGCAAAGAAAGTAAAAAATATCGCCGTAGTCGGCGGAGGTATTGGTGGCATGGAGACAGCAATTGTTTTAGCCAAAAGAGGCCACGCGGTTTCGGTATTTGAAAAAACCGATCAACTCGGTGGGGTTTTTGTAAATGCGACCACACCAGACTTTAAAGAAGCGGAACGCAACTTATTGCAGTGGTACCGTAGTGAGATCAAAAAATACAAAAATATTAAAGTATCTTTAAATGCCTCCATTAATTGTAGTACCTGTTTAGTTAAACAAGGGCAATTCGATCACATAGTCGTTGCCACTGGCTCAAAAGCCAAGAGTCTAAATGTCCAAGGCATCCAATTAGCCGTTGAAGCTCTTGATTACTTAAAAGATAGAAATGGTGATTATGGCGAAAATCCAATCGTAGTTGGCGGAAGCTTAACCGGTTGTGAAATTGCCTATGACTTAAGTCTGGCCGGTAAAAAACCGAGTATTATTGAAATGAAAAATGATTTAATCGCAACGCCAGGAGTTTGTCTTGCTAACTCATCTTATTTAAGAGATTACTTCTTATTACACAAAACACCAGTCTACTTAGAAGCCAAAGTAAAAGAGATTCGGGAGGACGGTGTTGTTGTCGTTGATAAAGAAGGTGAAGAGTCATTCATCGCCGGTAGCAAAGTCATCATCTCAATTGGCTATACGCCAGCGCCACAATTTAAAAAAGGTAAAAACATCCACTTTGTTGGTGATTGCCATTCGGTCGGTAATCTTCGCACCGTCATCTGGCGCGCTTGGGATGTGGCGATGAGATTATAAAGATTACTTAAAAAGAAAAGCACCGGTTAGTAAACAGGTGCTTTTTTATCAGCTTTCTATTGTTAATAAAAATTAATTTCGTTTTGTTTTTTTCTTGCGAATAAGGCGCTCACTGCTTCTCTGACTGCCATTTTGCCTTCTACGATACGATAAACACTATCAATAATCGGTAGTGATAAATCATATTTTTTTTCTAAAGCAATCGCGGCTTTTAAACAATTGAGCCCTTCGACAACCATTCCTACTTTGGCTAATGTTTCTTGCAAAGAATAACCTTGGCCCAACAAATAACCCGCCTGATAATTTCTCGACTGCGCACTAGTCGCTGTTACAACGATATCGCCGATTCCAGTTAAGCCGGAAAAAGTTTCAACATTAGCGCCCATTGCTAACCCGATACAGATAATTTCTCTTAGGCCGCGTGTGATTAAGGCTGCCTTAGCATTATCTCCGTAACCCAAACCATCACTCATACCAGTAGCGATAGCGATAATGTTTTTTAAAGCGCCACAAATCTCGACACCCAAAATATCTTGATTGGTATAAACTCTTAAACACTTAGATGAATAAAAGACATTTTGAATAATTTCAGCATACTTTAAATCTTCGCAGGCAGCGACAATACAAGAAGGTAGCTCGAGAGCCACTTCTTCAGCGTGAGTCGGTCCAGAAAGAGCGACTATCGGAAGGTTTTTTTCTTTTAAGGTATCGCGAATAGCCTCGCTAGTCGTCAATAATGTCCCTTCCTCAATGCCTTTTGCCACCGTGACAATAATTTGCTCGCCAGACAGAAAAGGACACGCCAGAAGGGCTGTTTCGCGCACAAAAACCGAAGGGGTAGCAAAAACAATGATGTCTTGATCGCGGACACTTTCAACTATCTCCGTAGAAAAGTAAATTTTTGAATTTAATTTAACACCTGGAAGATTCGGGTGTGTTAAGTTTTTTTCTAAAGCATCTTTTTCATGAGGAAACTTGGACCACAAGGTTACTTGATGGCCGATGCCCGTTAATAAATTTGCTAACGCTGTGCCCCAAGTGCCGGAGCCTAATATGCCGATTTTTTTCATATATTATTTAATCTTTCTAATTCGTTTTTAACTCCTGCGTTATAATGCTTTACATTTTACCCTTTACGTCTTGGAAATGGAAATAAAAGTAATTGAGCGTGTTTATTGAGAAAAAAATACCCCGTCCATTAAAGGTGGGGTATTTTACTTTTACTTTGTATCTTAGTGAAAAAAACGATTAATCGACCCAAGTAACTAAAACGATTGGGGCGTTGTCACCACGACGATTTCCTAATTTAAATTGTCTGGTATAGCCACCATTACGATCTTTCATTTTTGGACCGATATCAGCGAATAATTTATCTAACGCTGTCGCATTAGTTTTTTTATCAGCAACGATGTTGCGAACGAATCTCGCCGCTTGGCGTTTAGCGTTCATCACATCTTCACTCTTGGCCAAAGTCACTAAACGGTCAGCTTCTTTGATCACGTCTTTAGAAACGGCCGCGGTCACTTTAATAGCGCCGTGAATAATCAAATCAGTGACGACATTACGAAGCATGTTTTCATGTTTGCTCTTGGTATATGGGGCTTTAAATCTAACGCCAGCTTTTCCGCGAACATTTTTTCTACCTTGTGTTGCCATATTAGTTGACCTCCCTATTCAAAATCTTTGAATGATAAGCCATAAGCCGCAAGTTTCTCTTTAATTTCTTTAAGAGACTTCTTGCCAAGATTTTTGACCTTCATCATTTCTTCTTCGGTTTTTTCTGTGAGTTCTAAGACGGTAGCGACACCTGCTCTTTTCAAACAGTTATAAGAACGAACCGATAAATCGAGTTCTTCAATAATGAAGTTCTCATATTTATTTTCTTCCACTTCGACGATATCTTTTTCGATGTTGATATCGCGAGCGATGTCCGCCACATCGAGAAATTTTGCAAAGTGGTCAATTAAAATTTTTGCTCCTAACGCAAGTGCTTCTTGCGGAAGCATCGAGCCGTTAGTCCATACCTCAATTGTTAAGATATCAAAACGGCTATCGTGGCCGACACGTGTGCCATCAACGTTAAAGTTAGCTTTTTTAACTGGTGAATAATTACTATCGGTACAAATAGTGCCGAATGGTAACGACGAGAACAATGTTTTGTTATATTCGCCAGTGACGAAACCACGACCATTACGGGCATGTAAAATCATATGTAATGAGCCGCTGTCAGTGACATTAGCAATGACTAACTCTGGATTAACAATCTGAACGCTAGAAGGGCAAATAATATCGCCAGCTTTAACAACAGCAGGGCCGGTGACATTAATTTCTAAACGTTTATTCGACAAATCTTCGCTATCGATACGCAATACTAAATCTTTTAAGTTCAAGATGATAGTCGTCATATCTTCTTCCACGCCTGGAAGGGCAGTGAATTCGTGACGGGCTCCCTCGACTTCAACCGCATAAACGGATGCGCCAGGTAGAGCGGATAATAAAACTCTGCGTAAGGCATTACCTAAAGTGAGACCGAAACCTCTTTCCAAGGGTTCTATAACAAAGCGACCATAGTTTTCCTTGTCATCATAATCAGCTTGAGTAATACCAAATCTTTCAAATGGATTTGCAATTTTCATAACTTACTTCCCTCCTAATTTAAGTTAGCCACGTGGTTTTTTTGGTGGGCGGCAGCCATTGTGCGGAATTGGAGTTGTATCAACTATTGATAATACTTGTAAGCCCGCCACAGCCAGGGAACGGATAGCTCCTTCTCGACCTGGTCCTGGACCTTTAACATTGACATCGACTTGACGAATGCCTTGATCATAAGCCGCTCTGCCGGCAGCTTCTGAAGCTTGCATCGCGGCAAATGGAGTGCTCTTTCTTGCGCCTTTGAAACCATTAGCGCCGGCGCTGCTCCATGCAAGAGCATTACCTTTTTCATCACAAATAGTGATAATAGTATTATTGAAAGTCGCGTGGATGTGAGCCACACCACGAGTAAAGGTACGTTTGACTCTCCTTTTACGAATTGTAGTTCTAGCCATAAAGCTTTACTCCTTTCATTATTTAGATGCCATCTTCTTGTTGGCGATGGTCTTGCGCGGACCCTTGCAAGTACGAGCGTTGGTCTTCGTTCTTTGACCACGAACCGGCAAGCCTCTTCTGTGGCGAAAACCACGGTAGCACCCAATTTCAGTTAAACGTTTAATATTTAAAGCGACTTCACGACGAAGCTCACCTTCGGTCTTATAGTCGCCGATCGCGTTACGAACGGCCCCTAATTGCTCGTCTGTTAAGTCTTTCACTCTAATGGCGAAATCAACTTTCGCCTTTTCGCAGATTGATTCTGCGGTATAACGACCGATACCATAAATGTAAGTAAGAGCGATACCTACTGGTTTGTTGTCGGGAATATCAACACCAACAATACGTGCCATATTCTAATTCCTCCTTAATTAACCTTGCCTCTGCTTATGCTTGGGGTCAGAACAAATGACCATGACTTTGCCATGTCTTTTGATGACCCTGCATTTTGAGCAGATCGGTTTGACGGAAGTTCTAACTTTCATAGTTTTTTCCTCCTATTTGATTTTTTACCTAAATCGGTAAGTAATGCGGCCCCGTGTTAAATCGTAAGGCGAAATTTGTACCGTAACTCTATCTCCTGGGAGAATGCGTATGCGATGCATACGGATTTTTCCAGAAACGGTGGCCAGAATTACGACGCCGTTTTCGAGCTCTACTTTAAACATCACGTTTGGTAAACACTCTTTAACGACCGCCTGAACTTCGATGACATCTGCTTTAGCCATTAATTTTTTTCTCTCCTTCAGTTAATGTGATTATTTCGCAACCTCCTTCAGCGATGATGATGGTATTTTCGTAATGACAGGTTAATTTTCCGTCTTTACTTTTAACTGTCCAACCATCCTCGAGAACCCGCGTTTGTGCCTGTCCTTCTAGAATCATTGGTTCGACCGCTAACGCCATGCCCACTTGCAATAAAGGCCCTGTACCAGGTGTTCCATAATTAGGAACGCTTGGTTCTTCATGCATATTTTTTCCGATGCCATGGCCAGCAAAATTGCGCGCGACTTGATAGCCTGCACTTTCAACGTGTTGTTGAATGGCAGCGGAGATATCTCCGACTCTCTGTCCTGGTTTAGCTTGTTTGATCCCGGCAAAGAAGGCTTGACGACAAACTTCCATAAGTCTTTTCACATTTTCTTTACCAGCGCCAACGAGGAAGGTTCTAGTCGCATCAGCGCAATAGCCCTTGAGACATGCCACAACATCAAGAGAAACAATATCTCCTTCTTGCACAATGATTTTTTTAGAAGGAATGCCGTGGATTAAGGTATCGTTAACTGAAACGCAGGTGCCCGCTGGATAACCATAGTACCCTTTGCAAGGACAACTGCCACCAGCATCATAGATAATTTTCTCGGCGGCTTCGTTAATTTCATAAGTGGAAACGCCAGGCTTAATCATTGGTCCGACCATCTCGAAGACTTTAGCAACGAGGCGACCAGCTTCTTTCATAATAGCGATTTCTCTTGGTGACTTGATAATAATCATAAGTTAACTTTTCAGAAATTGGGCAATTTCATCGAACAGTGCTTCACTACTAACTAAACTGTTAAAGTGGTGAAGCAACCCTCTAGCTTGATAAAAATCAAGGAGGGGTTTGGTTTGATGGTTATAGTGATCTAAGCGTACCTTTAGGGCTTCTTCGTTATCATCATTACGTTGATACAAAAGGCCACTACATAAATCACAGATGCCATCAATTTTTGGTTTTAGTGTTTCGATATGGTACGGGGCACCGCACACTTTACAGATGCGGCGACCAGCAATCCGGCGCACTAATTCCTTTTCGTTGCAATCGAGATTAACAACTGTTTCAATTGGGCGATTTATTTCTTTAGTTAGCTCCTCAAGTGCTTCGGCTTGGACCAAAGTACGTGGAAAGCCATCTAATAGAAAACCTTGGGCGCAATCATCTTGCGAAAGTCTTTCTTTCACAATGCCGATTGTAACATCGTCGGGTACTAAGTCCCCGCGTTTGATGAATTGCTCTGCTAGCTGGCCAAGCGCAGTCCCAGCCTTAATTGCTTTGCGAAACATATCACCAGTAGATATATGGGCAAAGCCGAGCGACATTAATTTTTTTGCGAGGGTACCCTTACCTGCTCCAGGAGGGCCCATAAGGATAATGTTGCGCTTCATTTATTCTTGTCCTCTAGCTACGACCTCATCAAAGGATTTACCTGCTAATAAGCCGTCGATCTGCGAGTTAAGTTCAAGGGCCACACCAACAACAATGATTAAGCCAGTACCGCCTAATGCCAGTGATTGGTTGCTTCCGAAGACTCCTGTCATGGTGAGAATCGGTGGCAAAGCAGCGATTAAAGCTAAGAAGCCCGCACCTATAACAGTAACACGATTTAAGACTTTACGCACGTAACGTTCAGTTTCATTGCCTTGACGAACCCCCGGAATGTAAGAACCATTTTTTTGAAAATTTTCCGCGAGCTGTTGCGGATTGATTTGCATATTCGCATAAAAGAAAGCGAAAGCAATAATCAAGAAAAGGTAAATAATTAAACCCCAGGGCATATACCAACCACCGTGATCATAAAGAGCAGAGGAGTTGAAAATATTTAGCCATTCGGCATTTGCACCTTGATCACTATCGATAAAAGCCATGATGACGCTAGGTGCCATCAAAATAGAACTAGCGAAGATGACTGGAATAACACTGGCGGAGTTAATCTTAATCGGCAAGAAAGAAGCGCGGGCCATACTTTGAGTTTGCCCTCCGCCCTTGCCAGAATGTTGAACGGGAATTTTTCGTTTTGATAATTCGATAAAAGTGACAAAGGCTACAATGAGCAAATAAGCAAATATATAAAGCAAGAATTTGAAGATGCCCGCGATAGCCTCGCTTTCACCTTGTGCGAAGACATATGGAGAACCCCACATGTTCCAAGCGGTGACAAATTGAGAAGGTAAAGAGGAAACGATACCGGCGAAAATAATCATCGACACACCGTTGCCAATACCTTTAGTTGAGATTTGATCACCGAGCCACATGACAAGCATTGTGCCAGCCAGTAAAACGATGACGATATAGATGTAAGTCAGCCACTCATATTCCGCAGTTGCAAACGAAATGTATTCGCTTGCTTCCATGGTTTTGATAATACCGTATGCTTGAACTGCCCCTAACATAAGGGTGAGATAGCGTGAGGTCATTTCAATTTTCTTACGACCGTATTGCCCTTGACGTTTTAAATCAGACAGAGCTGGTAAAACATCAGTAGACAATAGTTGGACAATAATTTGAGAAGTGATGTAAGGGCTGACGCCGAGTGCGAAAATAGAAAAACTTTGTAATGTACCGCCGCCCAATAAGTTCATGAGCGACAAAGCGTTATTACCACTTAAGTACTGGTTAAGCATACTGTCATCAGGAATAGAAACGCCTGGGACAGTTACTTGCGCGCCAAGCCGAAAGATAAAAAGAATTAGGACTGTAAATACAATCCGTCCCATTATCTCTTTGTTTTTGACGATATTAACAAGTTTTTTCATGTTAAACTACCTCGATTTTACCACCAGCATTCACAATTGCGGCTTCTGCAGTTTTGGAAAAAGCCTTGGCTTGGACAGTTAGCTTTTTAGTTAACTTCCCGCCACCTAAAACTTTTAATCCATCTTTTTCTTTTTTAATAACGCCTTCTTCAATGAGCAATGCCGGAGTGACCATTGTTCCATCTGCAAATTTTTCTAAAACAGAAATATTTATAGTTGCGTAATTGATGCGATTAACATTTTTAAAACCACGTTTGGGCAAAGTTCTCCAAATTGGTAATTGGCCACCTTCGAACCCTAGAGCTACACCGCCGCCACTACGTGCTTTTTGACCTTTGTGGCCTCTGCCTGAAGTTTTACCTCTGCCAGAACCGATGCCACGCCCTTTACGGATACGGACGAAGCGGGATCCTTCTGTGCTTTGAAGTTCATGCAATTTCATATGTACACCTCCGATTTCTTTCGTTGTTATAAGTAATTAAACTATTCTTTACCACGAAGTTTTTTCATAACGTGGTAGTTTTTGAGGTTATTTAAGCCTTGGTTAGTTGCTCTAATAATATTTATTGGCGCGTGACTACCGTAGACTTTACTACAAACGTTTTGTACGCCTGCGAGTTCCAGAACTGCTCTTACAGGACCACCAGCGATAACACCGGTACCTTCTGGTGCGGATTTTAATAAAACTCTACATGCACCAAACTTACCGACGATATCGTGCTCAATAGTGAAACCTTTAGCTAATTTAATATGGTGTAAATTCTTTTTAGCAGCTTCAGTAGCCTTTTTAATGGCGTCTGGGACTTCCGCGGCTTTGCCAACGGCGAATCCATATCTCCCCTTACGATCACCAACGACGACTAGCGCTGTAAATTTTATCCGCCGACCACCCTTGACAGTTTTACTCACTCTATTGATATAAACAACACGCTCTTCAAACTCTTTAGGTTCGTGACGACGAAAGCGCCGTGGGCCACCTCTATGAGTTGGACGACGATGATCGCGACGATGCGGGCGTTGTCCTTGTGGAGCATTGGCTTTAGGAGCATTTGGTGTAGCGACTTCTTTTTTTGCTACAACGGCTTTACTTTCTTCCATTTGCATTTCCTCCTTTAGAACACCAAGCCAGCTTCACGAGCGGCTTCGGCTAAAGCCTTGACACGGCCATGATAGAGATACCCACCCCTATCAAAGACGATGGCTTTAATATTTAAGTTAAGTGCTTTTTCAGCAATGTCTTTACCGACAATTTTGGCAGCTTCAATGTTGCCACCATTTTTAAGCTTTAAGGTCATAGAGGAAGAAGCCGCTAAGGTAACGCCTTTTACATCATCAATGAGTTGCACTTCAATATTTTTATTAGAACGATAGAGACAGAGTCTTGGTCTTTCTGCGGTACCAGAGACTTTTGTTCTGACACGTGCATGTCTTCTCAAACGAGAAATATTTTTGCTAGGCTTGTTTGTCATAACTCATTCCTACCTTCCTATTTAATAGCGCCAGCGCGCTTACCCTCTTTAGTAATAACCACTTCACCTTTGTAACGAATTCCTTTGCCAAGATATGGTTCTGGGGGCCGGACTTCGCGGATGAGAGCGGCCGTTTGGCCGACAGCTTGTTTATCAATGCCTTCAACGATAATCTCAGTGGCATTCGGAACTGAAATGTTGACTCCGGGCTCTGCTTGAACAGTCACGGTGTGACTAAAGCCAACCCAAAGTTCAACCGCGTTGTCCCTTAATTGCGCTCTATAGCCAATGCCGCGGAGTTCTAAGACTTTTTTATAACCTTCAGAAACGCCGATGATGGCATTGTAGACATTAGAACGGGTCGTCCCGTGGTTTTGTTTGGTTTGTTTAGTATCGTTATCGCGTTTAAAAGCGACAACGGGACCATCAACGTCCATTTTAATGCCTTTGTTGACAATAACATCTAAGGTACCTTTTGGACCAGTGACGACGGCAAAGCCATCCTTTTCACTTACAGTTACACCTGAAGGGAGATCGATATGTTTTTTTCCAATACGTGACATATATCTTTCCTCCTTACCAGACGTAGCAAATTACTTCACCACCAATACCAAGCGTTCTGGCTTTTGTGTCAGTCATCACGCCTTGAGAGGTGGAAATAATTGCGATTCCTAAGCCTTTTAAGACTCTAGGGAGCTTTTCAAATCCGACATTAACTCTTAAGCCGGGTTTGGAAATTTTTTTAAGACCAGAAATAATTCTTTCTCCGTCGAAATATTTAAGGCTAATGTTTAATTCTTTTTTAACTTTACCAGTGACTTTGTAGCCAATGATAAAGCCTTCTTCTTTTAGAATCTTTGCGATTTCAACTTTCATCTTACTAGAAGGCATCTTCACAGATTCGTGTTTTGACGCGTTTGCGTTTCTAATGCGGGTTAGCATATCCGCGATTGGATCAGTCATCATAAATAATCGATATCCTCCTTTTCTTTACCAAGATGATTTCTTCATGCCGGGAATTTCGCCTCGGTAGGCTAATTCTCTGAGACAGATGCGGCATAATTGAAATTTGATGTAAACAGAACGTGGCCGTCCACAACGCTGACAGCGAGTATAGTTACGCACTTTGAATTTCGCTGGACGGCTTTGACGGACTCTTAAACTTTTCTTTGCCATAATGTTGTGAACTCCTTTCTAACGTTGGAAGGGCATACCCAATAATTCTAACAGGGCATACGCTTCTATATCGTTTGGGGCGGTAGTGACGATAACAACGTCCATACCGCGAACCTTTATCACCTTATCATAGTCGATTTCAGGGAAAATTAATTGTTCTCTGATACCGAGAGTATAATTGCCGCGACCATCGAAAGCATTTTTATTAGCGCCTCGGAAGTCACGCACCCTTGGAAGAGAAATGGTCACCAATTTATCAAAGAAGTCATACATCCTAATGCCTCTTAGAGTAACTTTACAACCGATTTCTTGGCCTGCTCTTAACTTGAAGCTCGCAATACTCTTTTTTGCTTTAGTAATGATTGGCTTTTGGCTGGAAAGAAGAGCTAACTCGTTAACAGCTTGTTCTAGCTTCTTGCCATCTTGGGTCGCATCACCAACACCAACATTAATAACAATTTTACTCAAAGCAGGAATTTGCATTGGTGAGCTGTAGCCAAATTTTTCTAATAATTTAGGGGCTACTTCGTTCTTATATTTGAGTTGCAAACGATTAGCAACAATCGCTTTCTTATGACCTTTGACGACCTTTGAGGCGGCTGGTTTCGCTTTGGCTGGAGCCGCAGCTTTTGGCGCTGGGTCTTTCTTAACAGTTGCTTTTTTCTTTGGAGCCACTTCTTTTTTAGGAGCCGGCTCTTTCTTTGGAGTTGCTGCTTTTGGAGCTACTTCTTTCTTTGTAGCAGCTTCTTTCTTAACAACTGATTTTTTATCCACAACTACTTCTTTTTTAGCAACGGGTTCTTTTTTAGTGGCTGCTTTCGTAGTTGGCTCTTTCTTTGGAGCAGCTTCTTTCTTAACAGCTTCTTCTTTCTTCGTAGCCTTAGCTTTTGGAGCTACTTCTTTTTTAGGGGCTGACTCTTTCTTCGCAGCTACTTTTTTCTTTGGAGCAGCTTCCTTCTCTGCAACTACTTCTTTTTTAGGGGCTGCAACTTTTGGAGCTACTTCTTTCTTTGGAGCAGCTTTCTTCGCTGGCGCTTTGGTTTCTTTTTTAATTTCTTCGGCCATGACAGCTTCCTCCTTATAGCACAGTGTCACTAGCTTTGGTGACACGGACTTTCTTACCCTTGACGACTTTATGACCGATACGGGTAGGTTTTTTAGTTTTTGGATCTAGCAACATGACATTACTAGCATGGATGGGCGCATAAATTTCAACAATGCCACCATCTGGATTTTTTTGTGATGGTTTATTGTGTTTCTTACGAATGTTCACATTTTCCACCACCACACGATTTTGTTTAGGAATAACTTTTTGAATAGTGCCAGTTTTTCCTTTATCGCGACCAGCGATCACGATAACTTTATCACCTTTTACAAGATTCATAGTTTTTTCCTCCTTATAAAACTTCAGGGGCGAGGGAAACAATTTTCATGAACCCTTCAATACCCTTTTCGCGAAGTTCTCTAGCCACAGGTCCGAAGACACGCGTACCTATGGGTACATTGTCCTCATTAATAATAACAGCAGCATTATCATCAAAAGTAATGGTTGAACCATCACGACGACCGATCGCTTTTTTGGTTCTAACGATCACGCATCTAACGATGTCGCCTTTTTTCACTTTACCATGTGGTACAGCGGATTTGACGGAACAAAGAACGATATCTCCAACACTGCTAAATTTACGATTAGAACCGCCATAGAGAGTAAACGCGCGGACGGATTTAGCACCAGAGTTATCAGCGACAACTAGGTTGGTCTCTTTATGGATCATAACTATTCGTCCTCCTTGTTTTCTGCTGGAGCTTCAACAGCTGCTTCCACTTCAACGATTTCTTCTTGGTTGGGTTCAGCTTCAGTTTGTATGACAATCGAGTTTTCTTTCCTATCGATTGAGACTAATCTCCAACGTTTAATAGCGCTTAATTTACGTGTTTCCATGATGGTGACCACATCGCCGACTTTAGCGGAGTTTTCTTCATCATGAGCATAATATTTTTTACCGTATTTAACGCGCTTACCGTATTTGGGATGTTTTCTGTGTGTTTCGACAAGGACAACGATAGTTTTGGCGTTCTTGTCTGAAACGACGACGCCTTGGACAGCACGGCGTGCTTTTGTTGTTCTAACTTCCATTTTCTGCGTCCTCCTTATTTACCTTCCGCTTCAATTTCGCGTTCTCTAATGACGAGATTGACGCGAGCAATGTTTTTTCTAACAGCGGTGACATCTTCACCTCTATCGAGAGCCCCGACAGCTTTTTTTCTGCGCAGCTCAAACAATTGTTCTTTGAATGAGTATAATTTTTCTTTTAATTCACTTGTCGTAAGTTCACGAACTTCATTAATTTTCATAACTATTACTCACCTTTCTTAACAACTCTACATTTGATGGGGAGTTTATAAGCCGATAAGCGAAGGGCTTCTCTCATAACTTCTTCAGCTACACCATCAATTTCGAACATGATGCACCCTTTTCTAACTACGGCTACCCAATGATCTGGCGAACCTTTACCGGAACCCATCCGCACTTCAGCTGGTTTTTTGGTTTTAGCTAAATGTGGGAAAATTCTGATCCAGATTTTGCCACCTCTTCTAGTGTAGCGAGCGAGGACAATACGGGCAGCTTCAATTTGACGGGCGGTAATCCAAGCCCCTTCGACTGCTTGTAAACCAAGTTTTCCAAATACCACTTTTTGAGTGGATTTGCAGTGTCCCTCATATTTAATAATATGCGGACGACGATATTTAACACGTTTTGGTTGTAACATGGTTATTCTCCTTTCTCACGAGCTTTCTTTTGAAGTTCAGGGCGAATTTCACCGCGGCAAATCCACACTTTAACGCCTAAACGGCCGTACTGTGTCGCAGCGTGGACGCACATATAGTCGATATCACTTCTCAACGTATGTAGAGGAATGATACCTTCGCGATAGCCTTCTGAACGAGCAATATCTGTACCGCCTAAACGACCACTGACGAGAGTTTTAATACCTTTAGCGCCAGCTTTGCGAACTCTTTGAATCGCTCTTTTTTGGACGGTTCTAAAGCTTGCTCTTTCCTCGAGTTGTTTAGCGATTCCTTGCGCAACGATGTTGGCGTCTAAATCAGGATTTTTGACTTCAACGACGTCGATACGCACTTCGCTGTTATTTAATAATTTATTTAACTTCTCTCTTAACGCTCTGATGTTTTTGCCGTCTTGGCCGATAACTACACCTGGACGAGCGACAAAAATCATGACCACAACGTTGTAGCCCTTATCAGTTTTAATTCTTTCGATTTCAACATGAGAGAGTAAGGCTTCTTTTAATTCAACAGTGAGGAACTCACGTACTTTGATATCTTCATGTAAAAAGATGGCGTATTCTTTATCATTAGCAAACCAACGAGAATTCCAATCCTTGTTGATGCCAACTCTTAAGCCTACTGGATTAACTTTTTGACCCATTGACGATTTCCTCCTATTTCATCTTCACCACAACGGTGATATTGGAACTGCGCTTAACTAAGCCAGAAGCAGAACCTTTTGCTCTCGGCATGTAGCGTTTCATTTTTAAGCCATCGTTAGCATAGATTTCATCGATATACAGTGTATCTTCATCCATGCCAAAGTTATTGACGGCATTAGCGACAGCAGATTTAATAACTTTAATGACTGGCTTACTCGCGGAACGATTGACGTTTCCGAGAATGCTTAGTGCTTGTTTGACTTCCAAACCTCTCACGAGATCAATGACTAAGCGCACTTTACGTGGTGTGACTTTGACATTTCTTGCGATAGCTTTGGCTTCAGTGGGCATTAGCTTTTCAGGAGCGACTGGTTTCACTTTTTCTTTTGCCACTTTTGCCGCTTTCTTAGAAGCGACTTTCCTGGGAGCTTTTTTTTCTTTAGCGACGGCAGCACTTTCTTCCACTACTGGTTCCGCCACTTTTTTTGCTTTTTTAGGAGCTTTCTTTTCTTCTGCCATGATTAGTCCTCCTATTTTCTACGGGCCCTAGCTGCTTTATCTTCAGCAGTGTGACCTGTATGTCCAGCAAATCTTCTCGTTGGAGAAAATTCACCTAATTTATGTCCGACCATATCTTCCGTCACATAAACAGAGATATGTTCTTTACCGTTGTAAACCGCGAATGTGTGACCTACAAATGATGGATAAATTGTAGAGCGGCGTGACCAAGTCTTGATGACTTCTTTTTTGTTTTTTGCATTCAAAGCTTCAACTTTTTTCATTAGTGGAGCATCAACGAATGCACCTTTTTTTAAACTTCTTGCCATATGTTTATCTCCTTTCGCGATTATTTAGCAGGCCGGCGTCTCACAATTAATCTGCTGGAAGCTTTTCTCTTATTCCGTGTTCTGACACCTAGTGCACGTTTGCCCCATGGGGTTCTCGGTGCATCGTGGCCGATTGGTGATTTCCCCTCACCACCACCGTGTGGGTGATCGCTTGGGTTCATCGCACTTCCGCGGACGGCAGGCCTTCTGCCATACCAACGACTTTTGCCAGCTTTACCTAAGTTAATTAAGTTCCAACTCTCATTACCGACAGTCCCTATAGTAGCACGACAGGAACCTAATACTTTGCGTACTTCACCTGAGGTTAAGCGGAGCAAAACATATTTGCCTTCACTGCCGAGGACTTGAGCTTTAGCGCCAGCGGCTCTACACATCTGGCCGCCTCTGCCGGGAGCTAGTTCAATGTTGTGAACGAGAGTTCCTTCAGGAATGTTCCGGAGGGCGCAGGCATTACCTATGATGATATCAGTGGCTTCATCAGCAACAATTCTTTGACCAACTTTGATATCTTTTGGGGCGATAATATAACGCTTTTCACCATCTAAATAATTAATTAAGCAAATGTTAGCGTTACGATTTGGATCATATTCGATTGATTTGACAACCCCTGGAACACCATCTTTATTACGTTTGAAATCAATAATGCGATATTTTCGCTTATGACCTCCACCTCTGTGGCGGCAGGTGATAACGCCTTGGTTATTTCTACCACCAGTTTTGGGTAAACTGACTAATAAACTTTTCTCAGGAGCGGTTTTGGTGAGTTCACCAAATGTCAAATTCGTCATGTTTCTGCGACTTGGGGTCGTAGGTTTGTATTTTCTAATTGACACTATTTTTTCCTCCTATATTTGTGGAATAAGCCCATATCTTATTCTTTGAAAAGGTCGATTGCTTCGCCTTCAGCGACGGTAACAATGGCCTTTTTATAACCAGAAATCTTACCAGGGTATCTGGTGCCTCTTGTGGTTGCTTTTGCTTTTTGATTTAAGACTTTGACGTCATCAACTTTCACTTGGAAAATTCTTTCAAACGTTAATTTGATTTCAATTTTAGTCGAAGTTGATAACACCTTAAGGGTGACTTTGTTTTCGTTTTGCATCAAATCCATCGCTTTTTCAGTGATAATCGGCTTAGCGATAACAGAAAAGTCTTTTTCGGTTGCTTTTGGAAAGCGAATTTTTGTTTTTAATGCAGCTTTTTTCTTAGATGCCATATTACCTTAGCGCCTCCTCAATTGTTTTAATGCTAGTTTTCGAGACGATGAGATTTTCGACATTTAATAAATCGAGAACACTGACATTGTCTGGAGTGACAACCTTGGCGTAACGAATGTTGCGCGCACTAGCATAAATTTCTTCGGTGATTTCATCGACGACGACAAGGGCTTTTCTATCGACCTTAAACGCATCTAAGAAAGTGACAAAATTTTTAGTTTTCATCTCTTCAAATTGAATAGCATCGACGACGACGAGTCCGTTTTTAGTTTTTAAACTTAACGCAGACTTAAGCGCAAGTTTATGTTCTTTTTTGTTTTGGGAAAGTTTGTAATTTTGGTTTCCCACTGGTCCAAAGATGGTACCTCCACCGACCCAAATTGGGGAACGTCTACTACCAGCACGGGCGCGGCCGGTACCTTTTTGACGGAAGGGTTTTTTACCACCACCACGAACTTCTTTGCGGGTTTTGGTTTTTGCAGTAGCTTGTCTGGCATTAGCCTGTTCAACTTGAACGGCATCAAACATCACTTGCTGATGTGGTTCAACATTGAAGACTGCGGCATTAAGAGCCATTTTGGACACTTCTTCGCCAGCCATGTTATAAACTTTGACACTAACTGTTTTCTTTTCTGCCATAATTCAGTTCTCCTTTCCGTACTTATTTAGTAGCTTCAGCCGCTGGCGACGCTTCGGTTGCAGCAGCTTCAGCGATCACTGGAGTGCGATCAATTAACTTTTTAACTTTTTCTGGATTTTTAACATCTTTAATTGCCGATCTAATGGTGACAATACCCTTACGTGGGCCTGGGACACCGCCTTTGATTAAGATGTAGTTTTTTTCAGCATCAACAGCGATAACTAATTGGTTGTGTATTGTAGATGATTTGTTGCCATGGTGGCCAGCCATACGTTTGCCTGGCATAACACCGTGATTATAACGACCGTTATTAGCAAACGAGCCGTGGCCTCGATGGAAAGTTGAGCCGTGGCTTCTAGGACCGATAGATTGATTCCAACGTTTGATAACACCAGTAAATCCGTGGCCTTTAGAAGTGCCGATCACATCGACAACATCTCCGACTTGGAAGAGGTCGGCTTTAATCTCATCACCGAGTTGGAATTTTGCCATTTCATCCCCCTTTAATTCTTTATGAACTTGATGTGGGACTGTATTGGCTTTTTTAGCAATGCCTTTTTCTGGTTTGTTGGCTCTAGATTCTTTTAATTCTTCATAACCAACTTGAATAGCGGCATAACCATCTGTTTCGATAGTTTTAACTTGTGTGACGACGTTTGGTAAGACTTCAACGACCGTCACTGCATAGATTTGTCCATCTTCAGCGAAGACTTGTGTCATGCCCATTTTACGGCCAATAATTGCTTTCATGAATTCTTACCTCCTTATAACTTAATTTCGATATCAACACCAGCAGGTAGATCTAGATTCTTCAACGAATCAATAGTTGCCTTGCGGTAATTACGGATATCAATGATTCTCTTGTGTGTTCTGATTTCGAATTGTTCACGAGAATCTTTATCTTTGTGAACAGCTCTTAAGATTGTATACACTTGTCTTTCCGTTGGGAGCGGAATTGGTCCGACAACTGTTGCACCAGTATTTTTCGCTGCGGTAATAATCTTTTCAGCACTTGAATCTAAACTGACATGATCATACGCCTTCAGACGAACCCTAATTTTGGTTGCTTTTGCCATGAATTAACTTTCCTCCTATCACTTTAGGTTTTGACAATAGCTCTCTTAATGCGAATTACCTGAATACACCTTCATGACAACGCCTGTGGGTGTATCAGCAACCTCGCACATCAACGCGAACCGTCAACGTTTTATATCATACATTTACGCGTATACACTGTCAACTATTATTTAATAAATATAATAACAAGTAGAAAATGATAAAAAATAAAGAAATATTTAATGAGTTTTTTAGGACTTAAATTTAAGTAAAAAATGGAAAAAGGGCACTTTTGACCCTTCATTTTTGCATTTATCAAAGAAAAAAGATCTTATTTTACTTAAAAACAGCACTTAGATTTTAATGAATCAAAGTTGACAGCTTGCAAAAAGGGCCAGATCTTCATTTTCTTCGGTGATAAGCATTACTGTAAAATTCCATTTGTTTAGGTATTCAACTTCGCTATACCAACCAGTAAAGTCATAACCTTCTAAAATAGGAATGGCGGCTCAAAAATCACCATTTTCGATATTGTCAAGCGGTAAAACCCTCCATTATCGGCAAGAAAATAATTATTTATAAAATTGATACTAGCAGGAGCCAATAATTTGGATTATTTCAGTTTAATCCTTGATAGAAAATTGACATCCGCAATAGCGCTGAAAATACAAACCGTGTTC
>JAAZFO010000217.1 GCA_012511695.1 Erysipelotrichia bacterium
ATCCTTCACCGTATATGTTCTACTTCAGCAGCGATGACATGGAAATATCGGGCGCGTCTCCCGAAACACTGGTTAAGCTGATAGACGGAGTCCTATACACCCGCCCCCTAGCCGGAACCAGGCCCCGCGGCGGGACGGACGAGGAGGCTCAGGCTTAGGAACGGGAGCTTTTGGAAGACTCCAAGGAGCTGGCCGAGCATAATATGCTCGTTGACCTGGGCCGCAATGATCTGGGTAAAATCTCTGAATTTGGCTCCGTTGAAGTCGAAAAATACCTGACTGTGGAGCGCTTTTCCCATGTCATGCACATTGCCTCGACGGTTGGGAGCAAAATCAAAAAGGGCCTGGGTGCTGCAGATGCAATAAGCGCCGTTCTGCCTGCCGGCACCTTGTCCGGCGCACCGAAAATACGTGCCTGCCAAATAATTGATGAGCTTGAAAACTATAAGCGGGGAGTCTACGGAGGGGCAATCGGCTATCTGGATTTAACCGGGAATATGGACACCTGCATAGCAATCCGATTTGCTTTAAAGAAAAACGGCAAGGTATATATATGCGCGGGCGCGGGAATAGTGGCAGACAGCATTCCGGAAAATGAATACCGGGAATGCGTGAGCAAGTCCGCGGCCGTTATCAACGCTCTGAAGACGGCCGCAGAAATGAGTATATGATGGGAGACCGGAGATATGATACTGCTTATAGATAATTATGACAGCTTTTCCTATAACCTTTACCAGCTGATAGGCTCCGTCAATCCCCACATCAAGATTATACGCAATGATGAGATGACCGTTGACGAGGTATCCCGTGCACAGCCGGACAGCATAATACTCTCGCCCGGCCCGGGCAGGCCAGAGGCGGCGGGTATATGCATTGATATAGTCAGGCATTTGGCTGATAAAATCCCTATACTGGGAGTCTGCCTCGGTCACCAGGCCATTTGCGCAGCTTTCGGCGCGCAGGTTTCATATGCAGGCTCTCTTATGCACGGAAAACAGTCGGATATAGCGCTCGATGCCGATTGCCCCCTCTTCACCGACCTGCCGAAAACCATAAAGGGCGCCAGATACCACTCCCTTTCCGTCATGGAAAATACAATGCCCTCCCGGCTCCTTGTTACCGCCAGGTCGAGGGACGGGGAAATCATGGGGGCAAGGCATAGGGAGCACCGGGTATACGGCCTTCAGTTCCATCCGGAATCCGTACTAACGCCATATGGCGCTCAAATATTAAAGAACTTTCTTTATCTGTGAGATTGTAAAATTTAAATATATTTCACGCCGCTCTGCGGCAGAATGGAGGCTCGAAATGATACAGGAAGCAATTGCCGCGGCCGTACAAAGGCGCAACCTCAGCCGCGAAACTGCCGAAGCAGTTATGAACGAGATCATGCAGGGCAAGGCATCTCAGATACAGATGGCAGCCTATCTGGCTGCCATGGCCGCAAAGGGCGAAACAATTGATGAAATCACCGCATCCGCCGCCGGAATGCGCAAATGCTGCATAAGGCTTCTCCACGAAATGGATGTTCTGGAAATTGTGGGCACGGGCGGAGACAGCTCCAACTCCTTCAATATCTCCACTACCTGCGCAATCGTTGTTTCCGCTGCCGGTGTACCC
>JAAZFO010000066.1 GCA_012511695.1 Erysipelotrichia bacterium
AGTCAGACTCTAGTAAATCTGCGGTTTGTTTTTTGTTTTCGAAATACTGAAAAAAAGCTTCGAGATCAGCGAGATAAGAAACCCAAGTTTGTGGAGATAGGCCTTTTTCCACCAAAACGTATTGATGAAATAAATCTATTGCATCAGTTATGTCCATCTTTATTCACCTCACTCGCCCTTTTTAAGAGCGGTTTTTTTAAAGAGCGATTAATTTTATTAATTAGTAGTTTTGTGGCGCTCTCTTCTTCGTATTTTTCATAATCAAATAATGACATCTGGACCGCCATTTCTTTAACATCTATAAGATTTTGAAGAGTAATGCCGACCAAGCGCACAGTTACTTGACTAAAATTAGCGAGATATAATCGTTTGGCCTGACGATAAATAGTAGTCCAATCATTAAACGGATTGTCCAAAGTCGTGGATTTACTATGGTTTTTGAAGTTTTGCTCTCTGACTACCAACTGGATGGTATGGCCAAGCTTATTTTCTTTTTTAGCGCGTCCGCTTACTTCCTGCGCCAAACTAATGAGATATTGATCAACGACTCCATAGTCGTCAGTGTCATATGGCAAGGTTGTAGAGTTACCGATAGATTTTGGATCAACACCTTCTGTTTCGATTTCATCAGACCCACGACCTTCAAGCCAATCTTTGATTGTTATTTGTGATTTCCCAAGTACATTGGCAAGTGCTACATCTCCTTTGTTAATTTTCTTATATAAATCACCGATCGTCATCACACCTAAGGCTTTTAAACGCGGCGCTGTTTTCTTGCCAACCCCATACATCGCTTCAATTTTTAAGGGGAAAAGATATTTCTTGATCTCACTTTTACGAATGATAGTTAGGCCCATTGGCTTTTGTAAATTACTAGCCATTTTAGCAAGGAAGCGTGTGACTGAAATACCAATAGAACATTTCAACCGCGTTTCTTTATATAATTCGAGCTGCATTTGTCGAAAAAAACTGATGGCGTCTTTTTGTTTTTTCACTACATCAGTAAAGTCGGCGAAACATTCATCAATCGATGCCTCTTCAACATTTTTGGTATAACGTCTCACAAATTTAAAAAACGTCTTACTCATCACCGAGTAAAACCGATAATCTCCTGGCAGTACGATTAAATGAGGGCAAAGATTTTTAGCTTTAAAAGTTGGCATTCCAGAAGTCACACCATATTTTCTAGCCGTATATGAGCAAGTTGTAACAATGCCTCCTCGCCCTTCGTTGCCAACTGCTACAGGTTGATTTTCTAAAGATGGATTTTTAATTTCTTCACAACGAACATAAAAAGCGTTTAAGTCGATATGGACGATTACTCTTGCCATAAACACATTATAAATCAAATGTGATTATGTTAACATAAAATCATATAGTTTAAGGCAAATAGACTGGCCTATTTAAGATTGCTTAATAAAAAATATAATAACTAATACATAGTATAATATACTAAAATAATACTAAATATTAACTAATACTTATTCTGTAGTGCTGATAACTTTTTCAACCTTTTCTTCCGCCTCTTTTAAAGCTTTTTCTAATCTTTTAACAATTTTTTGTCCTTCTTGATAAAGTTTTAAACAAGTGTCTAAAGGTAAGGTTTCTGAAGAAATAGCACTGACTATTTCGTCTAATCTCTGCATTTCTTTTTCAAAATTATAACTATTTTCCATCTTCTTTTTCCTCCACTCCTAGGATTTCACTCTTGATGATCCCATCTTCTAGATGAGTTTTTATGCGCTGTCCCTTTTTGACATTTTGTAAGCTAGTAATTGGCAAACCCTTTTCATCAAGGGTCATGCTATACCCTCTTTTGATGACATTAGTGGGATTTAAGGCATCTAAGGTTAAGGCTTTGTGTTTTAGTAAATCTTGATAATGATTGAGCAGCTGCTTAAATCTCACAGAGAGCATTTCTTTATAAGAAATGACATCCTCTTTCATTCTTTTTAAGCGATTTTTTAAAGAATCTAAAGCTAAGGTTTTCGGTTTGATAACTTCGCGATAATGGCTGATCACCTGTTTTAGTCGGCGGTTTAAACCATCTTTATTAGAGGCGACTTCTTCACGCATCTTTTTTAAACGGTTTTTTAAGCCTTCTTCCATATCTTGCATAGCAAAGGCTAGGTGCGTTTCAATTTCACGGCGATCAACTGTTGCTAGTTCGGCCGCAGCCGTAGGCGTTGAAGCCCGTTTGTCGGCTACATAATCGACAAGCGTTGTATCAATCTCGTGACCAATACAAGCGATGACGGGCATTTTGCTTTCGGCAATGGCCCTCACTAAGCTCTCATCATTAAAAGCACTTAAATCTTCGCTAGCACCGCCACCACGGCCGATTAACAAAGTATCTAAAGGATATTGCTGGGCGATATTAAAAGCCCGTAATAATTCCTTTGGAGCGTTTTCACCTTGTACGGCACTATAAAAAACAAGGATGTCGGCAATCGGATACCGTCTTTTTAAGTTGACGAGGATATCTTTGATCGCCGCACTGTTGGGAGCGCTAATGACGCCGATTGTTTTCGGATATAAATTAATCTTTCTTTTTCGTGATTCATCGAATAACCCTTCGGCTAATAATTTCTTCTTGAGTTTTTCTAATTCCAAAAGGGCAACACCAGCGCCAACTTCTTCTATTTGGTAGACCAAAATTTGGTAAGTGCCACGGGCAGGGTAAACATCAATAGAGCCAAAAAGAACGACTTCTTGGCCGTTTTCAACTTTAAAAGCTAATTTTCGAGCATAATTAGCAAACATCATCGCGGAAATCAAAGCTTTTTCATCTTTTAAAGAAAAATAAAGATGGCCGCTACTCGCATACTTTAAATTGGAAATTTCACCTTTGATGTAGATGTATTTCAAACGCTCATCATTATTGATTAGAGATTTGATGTACTGATTAACAGCGCTAACAGAAAGAAGAGGCCGGTTACTAAACATTTATAAAACCTCATCTAAAATAGCATTTATAAATTTTGCTTGTTTTTCTTCAATATATTTTTTAGCGAGTTCGATGGCCACACTGATGATAATCCGTTTGTCAACTTTTTCCATATAGTGATAACGGGCATAGCTCATCAGGAGAATCGCTTGTGTTAAAAGGGGTAAGCGTGACCACTTCCACTCATTAAGATGGGGTGTGATAGCGCTCACTATTTCTCCATAACGAGTTAAGACTGTCGTTAATAAATTTTGTGCAAAAGGACTATGTTTATCAAGGGGGATATCGGTGAGTTCATAAATAATCTCATTTATATCCCGGCTTGGAGATTTATCGATCGCTTTAAAATCGTTTAAAACATTATAAATAACGGTCATTATAATGAAGTTTTCTTTATTCCTTGTGATTTTTTCCATAAAAAAAGAGACTATATCATCGAGATAACTTTGACTTGCACATCAAAAGGAATTTGCTCAGTGGCAATTAAGAAAGCATTAATAATTTCGTTTTGAATCGCAGCTGTTACTTCTTGTAAGTTAGTTCCTTTGACGACATCAATCGCGACCCATACATGGACAATCCCATGTCTGATTGTCGTTTGCACTGGACGATTAAGTCGAATTTTTTGATTTTTCTTCATGTGAGCACTGCTCATTGAAATACCAGGAACAACAGCTAAAGCAGAAGTGACAAGGGCATCAAAAACCTTGAGTGAGATGCCGATCTTTCCTCTTTTTGTGTGGTTGTCAATGTAAATATAGTTAGCCATCTTTTACCTCACTATTAATATATCTTAAATATATTGATGGTGCAAAACAATATTACTTACCATTATTAATTGCGGTTAAAAAAATTAGAAAAAATATAATTTATAAATAAAAAAGTGGACATAAAATCCACTTTTTTCATTAAGGCCGCTGGTGGTTATAGTTTTTCCACTTCTCTGACGATACGTTCCGGGTTGAAATCGAATTTTTTAAGGACA
>JAAZFO010000067.1 GCA_012511695.1 Erysipelotrichia bacterium
GCCCAGTGCTCACGGTGCCCACTATTCAAAATGATGTCAACAATGAATACGGCATACATGCTTTCTTTGAAGCTAGCTCGATGCGTAAGTTCAATGGCAGATATTATTTCATTTATTCTTCCCAAGCTGGGCATGAATTATGTTATTGCATCGGCGATAATCCGATGGGGCCATTTAAAAAAGGCGGAGTCTTAGTTTCTAACGGTGACATTGGTTTAGGCGAAGCAGTCGATCCAAAATCCGCGCGCGATTTTACGGGTAATACCCCCGGCTCCATGTTAGAAGCCAATGGTCGTTTCTATGTTTTTGCGCATAGACAAACTAATAAATGTCAATTCTCCAGACAAGGATTTGCGGAGGAAGTTTTCATCGCGGAAGATGGTTCGATTAAACAGGTCGAAAGAACTTCTCAAGGCCTTTACGGTAAACCACTACCAGGTAAAGGCGAATATTTTGCCTCCATTTGCTGTGGTTTAAGAGCTATAAAAGGCAATAGATTTTACGGTATTTTTAAGTTTGGTCACCGCAAAGAACCATTCCTAACGCAACACGGCCGTGATCGAGAAGATAATCCTAATCAATACATTAAGAATTTCAATGACGGCTGTTCTGTAACTTACAAATATTTTGATTTAGGTAAGACAAAAAGCTTCGGCATTGAAGTAAATGGTACGGCTAAAGGTAAACTCATAATGAAATATGGCAAAAAAGAAGCTGTCCAAGAAATCAATCTTAAAAAAGAAATGAAAATAATTAAATTCCCAGTCAAACGAGGCGGGAAAAAAGATCAGGTTACTTTTGTTTATGAAGGCAAGGGTGCTCTTGATTTAACGAAATTATTTCTTAACTAATTGATGACTAAAAAGCGCGGTTCAATCCGCGCTTTTTTGTTGGTTGTGGTTTAGGTGACATTATTTTATAATGACGGGGTATGAAAAACTTTTATTTAGAGATTAAACATATCGATAAAAAAACTGGTGCTAGATATGGAATTCTACACACTCCACATGGAAAGTGTGAGGTGCCGATGTTTATGCCAGTTGGTACCCTAGCCACCGTTAAAACTCTTTCTCCTGAAGAGTTGCTTGCGTTAGGTGCTGGCACGATTTTAGCTAACACTTATCATCTCTCTATTAGACCTGGAGCTGAGATAGTAGAAAAAGCTGAGGGGTTACACAAATTTATGAATTGGTCGGGACCAATTTTAACCGATAGTGGTGGTTTTCAAGTTTTTTCATTGGCTAAAAATCGTAAAATAACAGAAGAAGGCGTCCAATTTAGAAATCATCTTAACGGAGATAAACTTTTTTTCTCACCGGAAGTTTCGATTGATATTCAAGAAAAATTAGGGGCAGATATTATTATGTCTTTTGATGAATGTATTCATTGGCCCGCTGATTATGATTATGTAAAAAAAGCAACTAAACGGACTATTAGATGGGCAAAACGTGGTTTAGAAGCTCATGAAAGAGAAGATCAAGCTTTGTTTGGGATTGTTCAAGGCGGCGAGTTTGAAGATTTAAGAAAAATGTGTGCTGAAGCCCTAGTGGAGATGGATTTCCCTGGTTATTCCATCGGCGGCACTTCTGTTGGCGAACCCAAAGAAAAATTTTTTGACATGGTGGAATACTCCGTTAAATATTTGCCTAAAGATAAACCGCGGTATTTGATGGGCGTTGGTTCAATTGATTACGTGTTAGGTGGTATTTTGCGCGGCGTCGATATGTTCGACTCTGTTTTACCAACCCGTTTAGCGCGGCATGGCGCACTGATGACTTCTGTTGGTCGTGTCAATATTAAAAATGAAAAATATAAAGCCGATTTCACTCCGCTTGATGTGAATTGTGATTGTGTTTGCTGCAAGCACTACACCAAAGCTTATCTCAGGCATTTGTATGTGTGTAACGAAACATTTGGCAAACGCTTAATGTCTTATCATAATGTCCGTTTTTTAGTCCGTCTGATGGAAGAAGCTCGGCAAGCGATTAAGGAAGATCGTTATTTAGAATTTATGGAAGAAACATTAGCTAAATTTGATGATAAAAGAGGTTTTTAATGGATATTACCTTATTTGATTATGATTTACCTACACATTTAATTGCTCAAAAACCTTGTGAGCAAAGAGATCATTCGCGTCTATTGGTCGTTAATAAACAAAACAAAACCTTTGAAGACAAAATGTTTTACGATATTGTTGATTATTTAAAGCCAGGAGATGTCTTAGTTAGAAATAACACTAAAGTTCTTCCCGCGCGATTATTGGGCATAAAAGAAATAACAGGTGCCCATTGTGAATTGCTATTACTTAAACAATTAGAAGATGATTGTTGGGAATGTTTAGCTCGCCCTGCTAAATCACTAAAAGTTGGGGCAATAATTGATTTTGGTAGGGGAAAATTAAGGGCTGAATGCCTTAAAGAAAAAGAAGAAGGTTTGCGTGTTTTTAAACTCACTTATCAAGGAATTTTTTTAGAAATACTAGAAGAGCTTGGTCAAATGCCACTTCCACCCTACATTAGTCAACAATTGTGCGCGAATGATCGCTATCAAACTATTTATGCAAAAAATGAAGGTAGTGCAGCTGCTCCAACAGCGGGCTTTCATTTTACTGAACAATTATTTAGACAAATTAAAACTAAAGGTATCGAAGTGGTCGATATTACTTTACACATTGGTTTAGGGACATTTAGACCAATTAAAACTGCCGATACCAAAGATCATGTTATGCATAGCGAAATATATGAGTTAACGCCTGAATTAGCCGACAAATTGAATTTAGCTAAAAAAGAAAATCGGCGCATAATTTGTGTGGGGACAACTGCAGTGCGAACACTAGAAGCAAACTTTGCTAAATATCAAATGTTTAAAGCTGCTCACGAACCGACGAGCATTTTCATTGAGCCAGGCTATACATATAAAACAGTCGATGCGTTGATTACTAATTTCCATTTGCCCAAATCTACATTGATTATGTTAGTATCAGCATTGATGGGTTGCGAATTTACGTTGGAGGTGTATCGTTATGCCGTTAGAAATAAATATCGATTTTTTTCCTTCGGAGACGCTATGTTTATTCATGAGTAATCACAAGATTAATTACGATAAATTATTTAAAGAAGAGGTAGATAGGATAAAACAAAAACCGCAAAAACCTACGTTGCTTTTACATGTTTGCTGTGCGCCATGTTTTACGCATCCTTACAACATGCTCAAAGACTATTTTGCGATCACTATTATTTATAACAATTCCAATATTTATCCTGAGAGTGAATATCAACGCCGCCTAGATGAACTCAAAGCTTATTTAAAAGCCATTAACGCCGCTATTACTATTATTTCATTTCCTTATGATAATCAAACTTTTGTGCAAGATTTATTACCCTACTCTACGCAAAGAGAAGGTATGGATAGATGCCGTCTTTGTTTTCAAAAAAGGCTTAGTCAGGCATTTGAATATGCGCAGCAAAATAACTTTGATTACTGCGGAACTGCGATGAGTATATCACGGTTTAAA
>JAAZFO010000068.1 GCA_012511695.1 Erysipelotrichia bacterium
ACCATAAATCGATGATTAAATTCCAAAACAAAATCAAAAAGGCGATCAAAAAGACAACAATGTATAAAAAAGGTGAATATTTTGTTTTAGAGCAATGAATTATTTCCAAGACTGCGAAAGAAAGAACAGCAGCAATCAATAAGAAAAATGGCCAATCTCCAAAGATGACAAAAGGCAAAATAATGGCGATGGCTACGAAGCCAGCAATAGTGCGGTTACGCATGTTGCTGACAGTGGCATCACTAATTTCATTTGGTTGAAAAATAGGTCTTCTTTTTTTCATTATTATTACAACCAATAGTATACATAAAAAAACCGTTATATAAAACGTTTTATATTAATTTATTTTTATTATATCGTCAGGACTAAAGGGCCATTAATTCTTTTTCTTTTTCAGAGACGATGGCGTCGATATTTTTAACGATTTCACCAGTCGCTTTTTCAACATCATCTAACATACGTTTTTGATAGTCTTCAGAGAAAGCGTCGTCATCCTTAACTAAAGCGATATATTCACGGCGGATATTGCGAACGGCTGTTTTCGTTTCCTCACCATATCTTTTTGCCTGTTTAGCAATATCTTTCCTTCTCTCTTCAGTTAATGGTGGAATTAATAGTCTAATTTGGTCGCCCTCATTAATCGGATTAATACCAATATCGCTTTTATTTAGGGCACTTAAAATTGCTTTAATATCATTTTTATCATAAGGCTTGATAATCAATTGTCTCGGTTCTGGTATTGAAACAGAAGACATTTGGTCAATTGGTGTCGGGCTTCCGTAATAGTCAACCTCAATACCAATAAGCATAGTCGGAGTGGCTTTTCCAGTTCTTAAAGATGTTAAAGAATATTTCAAAGCAGTAATTGATTTGTCCATTTTCTCCTGCATTTCTAAAACTAGTTCATCCATAACAATTATTCTCCTTTGTGACAAATTGTGCCGACGTGTTCACCTTTAGCAGCGGCGATAAAATTGCTCGCCTCCATTTGAAAGACATTCACTTTAATATTTTTGTCTTTAATTAATTGTATCGCAGAAGTATCCATGATTTGAAGATTAAGTTTTAACATCTGCTCAAAAGTAATGTATTTGAAAAATTTAGCATCGGCATGGTTTCTTGGATCTTTAACAAAGACACCATTCACACCATGTTTGCCCATTAAAATTGTATCACACTTTAATTCAATAGCCCGAATGGCAGCGGCGGTATCAGTCGTAAAATAAGGTTTACCAGTGCCGCCCGCTAAAAAGACAACTCGACCGTTATTCATAGCCTTATCAGCTACTTCAATGTGATAAGGAACCGTGATGCCTTCAATTGCCGAGATAGCACTTGTGACCAATGAGTCGACACCGGTGTCTTTTAATTTAGATGATAAAGCCACACAATTAATAACCGTTCCAAGCATGCCCATAAAGTCAGCTTGGACACGTTCCATGCCAGCATCACTCGCCACTTTACCCCGCCAAACATTACCAGCGCCAATGACGACACAAACTTGTACGCCACTCTCGACAATGGCTTTGATCATTTCGGCCATGTGGGTTAGAGCTTCACCGGAAAGAATAGTGTCACTTTTTTCTTTTAATGCTTCGCCTGACAGCTTTAATAAAACTCTTCTAAATGCCATGTTTCTCCTCCTAAAAAAAGAAACACCAATGGTGCTTCTTTTAATTTATTATTTTTTAATTTGACTCATGACTTCGCAAGCGAAATCGTCTTGGCGTTTTTCAATACCTTCGCCAACTTGGTAGCGAACATATTTTAAAATTTTGACTTTATTTTCAGTTAAAATTTTACCGACTTTTTTATTTGATTCAACATCCATTAAGTAAGGTTGTTCAGCTAAGACCATCTCTGAGAAGTATTTGTTAACTTTGCCACTGATAATTCTTTTCAGCATTTCTTCTGGTTTGTCGGCGAGTTTTTCATCATTCTTAGCCGCTTCTGTTTGAACCTTAGTTTCGCGGTCAATAGCCTCAGCGCCGATATCAGCAGTTGTTAAATATAAGGGGTTATTAGCGGCGATATGCATCGCTAGCCCTTTGCCTAATTGTCCATCTTCTTTGTCTAAAACAACAGCGGCAGCAATTTTACCACCCATATGGACATAATTATAAATAAATGAATCATCCGTTTTATTGATGAGTTCAAAACGGCGTAGATCAAATTTTTCACCCATTTTAACGGTAGCATCAGTAAACAAATCAGCGGTTAAGTTTTTCGCTTCTTCAACAGTAGCAGGAGTTTTATTTAAGATTACTTCGGCCACATCGTCGACGAGTTGATGGAAAAGATCACCTTTGGCAACAAAGTCGGTTTCACAATTGACTTCAAGGATAACTGTATAACCACATTTTTCACAGTTTTTAGCAACAGTTAAACCTTCGGCGGCGATACGATCAGCATTTCTTGCTGCTTTGGCTAAGCCTTTTTCTCTTAACCAATCCGTTGCTTTTTCCAAATCACTGTCGTTGTTTAATAAAGCGGTTTTGCAGTCCATTAAACCAGCGCCAGTTCTATCGCGCAAAATTTTAATTAAATCGATTAATGTTTTTGCCATTATTTATTTTCTCCTTCATTTGCTGGAGCAGTTTCAACTTTGGCTTTTTCGGCAACAGCTTTGGCTTTTTCAACTTCAGCTTTGGCTTTTTCAGCCATTACTTTAGCTTTTTCAACTTCAGCTTTCGCTTTTTCAGCCATCATTTTGGCTTTTTCAACTTCGGCATTGGCCTTTGCAACTTCAACCTTAGCTTTTTCAGCTTCAACCTTAGCTTTCTCGGCTACGGCTCTGGCTTTCTCGGCTTCAGTTTTCACTTTTCCGGCTTCAGCTTTCGCTTTTTCAGCTGCACCACCTCTTGCTTGAGCTGGTCTATTACTTCCAAAACTACCGTATGCTCTTGATCTGCGACCTCTGTAATAGCTGCCACGACCGCCTGCTCTTTCATACGCTTCTTGGCGAGCCGCTCTTTCAGCTCTAATTCTCGCTAATCTCTCAGCGTTTTCTCTTTCAGTTTGACGGATAACGTCTTTCATAGTGACTGAGTCACCTTCATCTTTTGTATAAGCCACGACTGGAACTCCGCTTTTGCTTTCAACAATCGCATCGGCGATCACCGCTAAGATTAAACTGACGGACCGAAGGGCATCGTCATTAGCAGGGATGATATAGTCGACCACATCTGGATCGCTATTCGTATCGACGATACCAAAGACAGGAATTTTGAGCTTTCTAGCTTCGGCAACAGCGTTGTGTTCTATACGTGGATCAATAACAAAGAGGGCATTTGGAACTCTTCTCATTTCCTTAATCCCTTCTAAGTTTTTGGATAATTTATCTTTTTCGCGACGTAATTTAGCCGCTTCAACTTTGCTTAAAAGATCGAATTCGCCTTCTTCTTCTCTTCTTTCTAATTCTTTTAAATACCTAATTCGGCTTTGAATAGTTCTGAAGTTAGTAAGAGTGCCACCCAACCAACGATTAATAATGTAGAAACTACCTGACCGTAGGGCCTCTTGCATTGTTGGTTCTCGGCATTGTTTTTTAGTGCCGACAAATAAGACTTTGCCACCAGTACTGACGATTTCTTTCATTTTGGCGTAAGCGACATTAATCGCTTCGACTGTTTGTTGTAAATCAATAATATAAACACCGTTTCTAGCCCCGTAAATGTATTTTTTCATTTTTGGGTTCCATCTGCGTGTTTGGTGTCCGAAGTGTGCTCCAGCTTCAAGCAATTTTCTCATTGTAATAACTGGGGCATCAGGATCGTACATTATTTCCTCCATAGCGGGTTCGGTGGTCGCGAGGACAGCTTCAGCTTCTGTAGCTTTTTCCTCAACGACGTTTTTGTTTTCTTCCATGTGAGAAGACCTCCTTTTTGTTAACTTCCTCCACTGTTTCTAAGAACTCGGCCACTTGTTTAATATAAACAAGCACAATGGCAGTTCGATCCGCAGTGTGTGTATTTGCTATCTTTGCACAGCGGTAAATATTTTATCAAAAGCCTTATCGCTATACAAGTAAAATATTACATATTTACTTTTTGTTCTTTAGAGCACGAGGATGGCTGACTGAGTAGGTTTCATGCAAGGCTTTCTCGCTCACATGAGTGTAAATTTGGGTGGCGTTAATACTCTCATGGCCTAATAGTTCCTGAATGACTCTCAAATCCGCACCATTTTCTAATAAGTGTGTCGCAAATGAATGGCGAAGAATATGTGGGTGTAAATCGACAAATAGGCCAGTTTTTTCTTCGATACTATCGAGAATATACTCTAACCCACGCGTCGTTAAGCGCCTCCCATTAGCGTTCACGAACAAAGCCGGACTAAACTCACTCGGTTCTTTAACCTTGCTCAATAGTCTAGGGCGGTCTTTTGTGACGTATTCTTTTAAAACATCGCGACAGTCAGCTGTAAATGGGACAATGCGTTGTTTATTGCCTTTGCCAAAAACCATCACTATGCGATCCTTCAATGATATTGACTGAATATCGAGCGTTACTAACTCATGAGCACGAATGCCCGAGTAATAGAGCAAATATAAAATTGCTTGATCACGGATCATTAATTCATCAGCCCGTTGACCGTTGCGCAAAAAAATCTCTTCGATTTGTTCTTTATATAGAGTCCGTGGAAATTTAGTCTCTGTTTTCGGAGAACTGACATGGAGAAATGGATTATGTTTCATGTAACCTACATTAACCATATATTGATAAAAACTTCTCAGCGCCGATAGCCGTCGCTTACAACTCCTTTTACTAATTCCAGCATTAAGCTCTTCGGTTAAGAAATTTCGAATAGATAAGGCATCAACTTCTTCAAGCAAAATTCCTTCATTAAAAATAAACACGCAAAACTTATCGATGTCTTTTTGATAACTCTCAATCGTTCTAGGGGAGTAATTTCTGACCAATTGCAAATGCGCAAGAAATTCTTGTTGTGGTTTATTCATACAATCTAATCATAACAAATGCCAATAAAAAAACGGATTATTTCCGTTTTCTTACATAGATTCTTTCCATATGTCTGCATTCAGGGTAATTAATACAACCGAGAAAATAGCTATATCTGCCTTTTTTCTTTACCAAATAACCGTCACACTTAGGGCAGTCCTTAACTTTATTCGATTGTTCAGAGTCGCCGCCATCAGAAGACGTAGACACATTTCTAGTGTAGTAACATTTTGGAAAATTACCGCACGAGATAAAGGCAGAACCGCGATTTTCGCGAAGTAAAAGCTCGCCCCCACACTCAGGACATTTTTCTCCTATCGGTGTCACTTTGCTCGCTTTTGTTTCATCTTTTTTAACATATTTGCATGCTGGAAAGTTTGAACAACCAACAAATTGACCATTTCTTCCATCTTTGATAACTAAAGGTGAGCCGCACTGCGGACAATCCTCACCAGTAGGTTCAAGCTCCTCTTTATACATTTTTTCGCTGACTTCTTCGTATAATTCCATAAACGGATAGTAAAACTCTTTAAGAATCGTGCTGCGTGATTCATTACCATCTTCAATTTCATCCAATTTCTTTTCCATTAAAGCGGTATATTTTACATCGACAATTTCTGGGAAATATTTGCGTAAAACTGTCGCGGTTAATTTACCTTGCTTAGAAGTTTTCAAAGTCCCTTTTTCGTTATCGATATATTTTCTAAGACGCAATGTTTCGATAGTAGAAGCGTAGGTGGAGGGTCTTCCAATACCTTCTTCTTCCATCATTTTAACGACTTTTGCTTCCGTATAATGAGCGGGTGGTTGCGTAAATTTCTGTTCGGTAGATTTTTCGATAACTGGAACCTCAATACCAACCGCAAAACCTGAAATGTATTCGGGATAGTCATCACCTTTATCTTTACCTTTGTAGATCGCCTCATAACCAGGGAAAACAACCCTGGTAAAATCAATCTTATATTCGAGATTATTTCCAGATAAATGCACGGTCATCACTTCGTCTTTTCTACCCTTCATAAGTGAGGCTAGTGTCCGATTATAAATTAAACGATACAAATTATATTGATCGTGAGTTAAAAATTTTCTTACGGATTCAGGAGTGCGATAAACACTAGTTGGACGAATGGCTTCGTGAGCATTTTGCTGATTGCCACTTTGTTTACTTTTCTTAACGCGCCCGAGGTATTCTTTGCCAAATCTCTTGGAAATATAGGCGGTCGCTCTGGCCACAAAAGTAGGAGATAGCCGTGTAGAGTCAGTGCGCATATACGTAATTAGTCCGACATGCTCACCATCGACTTCAATACCCTCATAAAGTTTTTGGGCGACTACTTGAGTTTTCTTCGTTTTAAATCTTAAGCGTGAAAACGCCTCTTGTTGCAAGGTCGAAGTCGTAAACGGTAGTCTACTTTCACTTGTTTTTATTTTTTTATCAATTTTTTGAACGGTTAAATTTTCAGGAATACGCGCGAGTAAATCATGGGCTTGTTCACTATTTGAAAGCTTGACACTCTTGCCGTGATCCACCACTAAAGAAAGGGCGAATTGTTCGTTAAAGGCTTCTATTTTTGTGGCAATAGTCCAATATTCTTCTGGAACAAATTTTTCAATTTCCTCATCATGACTTTTAATCATGCACAAGGTCGCAGATTGGACCCTGCCTCCAGAACGTGAACGAATTTTCTTGTAAAGAAGCGTTGATAATTTAAAGCCAATAATCCGATCGATAATTCTCCTTGCTTCTTGTGAGCAAACGAGATTTTTATCAATTGTGCGTGGGCTAGCCAACGCCTCGTTAATCGATTCACGAGTAATTTCATGGAATTCTAAACGTTTCGTTTTATCGACATCCAAACCTAAAACTTGGGTTAAATGCCACGCGATCGCCTCACCTTCGCGGTCAGGGGCAGTTGCTATGATAACTTCGTTACATTGTTTGGCACTTTTTTTCAAGTCATTAATAATGTGTTGTTTATTTTTATTAATGATATAAGTTGGAGAAAAATCCTGGCTCACATCAACACCCAAGCCACCTTTTCCTGATTTTGCTAAATCACGGATATGACCTAAAG
>JAAZFO010000069.1 GCA_012511695.1 Erysipelotrichia bacterium
GATGAATATTGGCAATAAAATTAAACGGATTAGACTCCAAAAACACCTCTCACAAAAACAACTCGCTGACGCTCTTGGTTATAAAGATAAGTCAATGATTTGTAAAATCGAGAAAAATGTCACCAAGATGAGTTATAAGAAGATGTTACTATTTATGAAAAAATTTAATCTAAGCGCTGCGGATTTATTTCAAGATAGTTTAGATGTCATTGAAACACATTCTAAAATCTTAACTATTCAGTAGATCTCTTGTGTTGGGCAATGCTAGATTACTGTGGCTTTGCCTATTTTATCGGCGTGTGGCTATGAAACAGCCATTTTACCGAGTTCAATTCTTTCAACGCACACGAGTGGCTTTAAAGACTTTGTCGCAAAGGATTTGGATGAACAGATGTACGCTTTTGCGGACCATTGGAAAAAAGAAGGTTTAAAGTTTGATGTCGTTTATACCGGTTATTTAGGGAGTATCTCTTTAATCGACTTTGCGATTTCTGCGATTGATAATTTTAAAAAATCTAATGCTTTAGTTTTCGTTGATCCCGCTTTAGGAGATAAGGGTAAGCTATACCCGGTTTTTAATGTTGACTACGCTCTTAAAATGCGTGAATTATTAGCGAAAGCTGATGTCGTTAAACCAAACATTACCGAAGCTTGTTTTATAACCGCTACTCCTTATCAAGAAAAATATAATGAAGCTTTTGTAAAAGACTTAATCGCCAAGTTAAGACTTTATACTGAGGCCACTATCATCTTAACGGATGTCAGTTTTGCTCCGGAATCGACTGGGGTTTATATTTATGAAAATAAACAATATAAATATTATAAGCATCAAAAACTAGGGGATGGCTTCCATGGAACGGGTGACATCTTTTCTGCATCTTTTGTGGCCGCATTATTAAAAACTCATTCGATTTATAACGCCGCTAAAGTGGCAGCGGATTACGTCTATCGGTGTATTAAAATTACGATGGATGACAAAAATCATTGGTACGGTGTTAAGTTTGAACAATTGCTCAATGATTTCGTCAATCGCATAAATAACAAAAAAGGAAAATTTAAAAAAATATGAAAATTTATAAAACTATCGATGATTTAGTGGGACGTACCCCTTTATTAGAAGTGACAACTTTTAGTAAAAAAGAAAATTTAAATGCGCGCATTATCGTTAAACTCGAATCTTTTAATCCGGGCGGTAGTGTTAAAGACCGCATTGCTAAAGCGATGATCGATGGTGCGGAAAAAGATGGTTTGATCAATAAAGAGACAATCCTTATAGAACCGACTTCCGGCAATACGGGGGTTGGTCTAGCGATGATTGCCGCTGCACGTGGTTATCGTCTAATCATCGTTATGCCAGAAACTATGTCAGAAGAAAGAAGAAAACTCATCAAAGCCTATGGAGCGGAATTAGTTTTAACTGAAGGGGCAAAAGGAATGCAGGGAGCAATCGATAAGGCTGAACAATTAGCGACGACGTACCCGAATAGTTTTATCCCTTCGCAGTTCACTAATCACTATAATCCTCTAATTCACTATCAAACTACTGGCAAAGAGATCTACGCTGCCACTGAAGGCAAATTTGATATCTTTGTCGCTGGCGTTGGGACGGGGGGAACTATTTCTGGCGTTGGCAAATACTTAAAAGAAAAAATGCCACACATAAAAATTGTTGGTGTAGAACCAACTACTTCCCCTGTTTTAACTAAAGGGACGTCCGGCCCTCATAAAATTCAAGGTCTTGGCGCCGGCTTTGTCCCTAAAACCTTAGATACTTCTATTTATGTTGAAATCATCACTATTGACGATGAGGATGCTTATCGAGTTGGGCGCCTTCTCGCACAAACTGAAGGTCTCTTAGTTGGTATTTCTAGTGGCGCTGCTCTTAAAGCGGCGGAAATATTAGCCCGTCGTAAAGAAAACAAAGGTAAAACGATTGTAGTTCTTTTACCCGACACTGGAGAAAGGTATTTGTCCACTCCTATGTTTGATGATTCAGACTCCGAATTATAATCCTTAATTGATTAACATAAAATGTCGTGTTTTAGTAATGGCGTTACTGGACTTAGGTTTAAGTTTAGGACCTTTTACTTTCACTAAACATCTTGGTAACTAATTAAATTTTTATTTAATAACGCCTTCTTTTTTGTCATAATGGTTCATAGTTTAAAATAAAACTCATCGCTATGGTGAGGGAGTAAATAGTTATGAAGTGTAAATTTATTTAGATTAAAAAAGAGACTTTATCTAATTATTTAAAAATTGGCGGTGTCCTTTTAGGCGTTGCCGCGATTAGTGTTGTTCTCTTCTTTGTTTTAAAGCACTTTGGTTTAACTGATGTCGCTTTGCTTAAGCAATGGCTAAAAAAAGCTGGTCCGTGGGCCATTATTGCTTATATTGCGTTGCGAATTGTCGCCACTATTTTCTTATCATTCATGCCGGCGACAAGTATGATTTTTGATTTATTATATCTCGCCGCTCTTGATTATATACCCCCGATCCTCATTTTCTTAACTTGTGTAACGAGTGTCGTCATTAGTTCGGTTATTATGGATCTCATCGGTCGCTTTGGTGGTAGCCGCTTAATCATTAAACTCATCGGTCAAAAAGATTATGAAGAGGCGAGTGAGCTCGTCCAACAAAAAGGGATGGTTTATGTGCCCTTTATGTACTTGTTACCACTTTTCCCTGATGATGCCATTTGTATGATCGCTGGTTCGACTAAGATGAATTTCTTTGTCCACTTTCTTGAAATCTTACTTTGTCGCGGTGTCGCTTGTGCGACCATTATTTTCGGAGTACAAATCATTCCGCCGGAAATCACATCTTTCACCAGCACTAATCCGTTAGACTATATCCGCCTTTTAACAGCAATCGTTGCTTACTTATTCTTAATGCTCAACTTAGCAAAAATTATCGATCAATATCTCACAAAAAAACTGCAAGCAAAAAAGCAAAATAAGCTTGAAGAACTCGACGAATAATCATTAAGTTTTTTTGCTTAATAAATTATGGTTTGAAGGTTAAGTGTCTACTCAATATTCAATGTTTGCGCCTTTGCGCTTATTGCAGCGACGACATAACGTTTGTAAATTATTAAAATTAGACTTTCCACCTTTGGAAATCGGATAAATATGATCGACTTCAAGGTCGTTAGTTTTTCTTTTGCATTTGCGGCAGCGGTAGCCATCCCTTGCATAAATAGCAAAACGCATTTTATTACTAACTTTTCCTCTTTCTACTCGACAAATAGCGTCCCATATATCGCGATTGCGATAAAAAGTTCCTTCTTTATTATTTAACTTTTTGATAATTTCTTTTACTTCTTGTTCATCAAATGTCACAGCTTTGTTCGTTCGATATACCCCATTAATATTCGTTAACTGTAGGCGAACTCTAGCTTCAAATTCAACAGAAGGCGTTAACAATCTTTTATTAAAGAGTTTCTTTGTAGTTCTCGCTAACTTTCTTTTGTTGCGCAATAATTTTGCTTCACCAAAATCAGTGGGTGCATAAGCTTCAGTGGTTGCTTTTTTATAAAGTGTATATAGCTTTTTGTTTTCAGCGGCCTCTTTTATCTTTTTTAAAACTTCCCTTTTTATAAACTGCAAATTGTAAGTCAAATAGTCTTGGCACGATATATCACCATAAAAATTCTTGTTATCATAACTGTTATTAAGAAAAGTTGGTTCGATGATTTTGAAATGATATTGCTCATTAATACGGTCTAGATCTTGAATAGCTTTACTGTTTTTTAAAACAAAACGCTTATAAACAGCGTTATAAATAAGAGCGGCAATAAGAAGAAAAGCCGCGATTA
>JAAZFO010000070.1 GCA_012511695.1 Erysipelotrichia bacterium
AAACTGTTAAAAGATGATCTCGTTAAATTACCTTTGGACAATGAAGAAAACGACCGTGAAGCATTTTTACCCCTATTTGATGACTGTTTAAAAATATGTATCGATAGTGGTAAACGGCCTATTATTGAAATTAAACCCAAAAACCCGGCGCTAAGACACTTAAAAAAATTATGTAAATATATTGACAAAGTGTTGGGGTTAGATAAAGTCACTATCATCGCTTTTTATCCGTGGCCCTTAATAAAGTTACGTTTAAAATACGGTAGACGTCTACACTTACAAATGTTGATTGAGCCCCATATGTTCTTGATCAAATGGGCTAAATTTTTCCGAATGGATATCGATATTGCAGAAGAGTTATTAGTCAAAGAAATTGTCGAAGACTTTCATAAGAAAAAACTTAAAGTTAATGTCTGGACAGTTGATGATCGAGACTCATTGAATAAATTTGAAGAAATGGGCGTAGACTTTATCACCACTAACGTCTTCACTCAAAAATCATAATAAATAAAAAACGGCCACCACGTGCCGTTTTTTATTTTTCTAAAATTTCTTTTAAATCAGCAATCGAATCAAGGATATACGTTGGGGGATGTTCAGCAGCGAGAAATTCCGCTTTTGTCGTTTCTCCAGTTAAAACTGCCGCTGTTTCCACGCCAGCATTTATGCCAGCCATAATATCGGTATAATGCCGATCGCCAACCATTAAAGTTTCCGCTTTTGTCACTTTAAATTTTTCCATCACTTGTTCTAGCATCGCTGGAGCGGGTTTACCAAGAAATAACGGCTTAACATTTGTACACGCCTCAATGCATTGGCAAATACCACCGCAATCAGGGATATAAAAACCACCCTCAATCGGACAGCGATAATCCATATTAGTGGCCACAAAGCGCGAACCTTTTTGAATAAACAAACAAGCAGCTTTTAATTCTTCGTAAACGAGTTCTGTATCAAAAGAAACAAGGGTGACTTCTGGAACGACCTCGCTAGTTTCATCAACTAGTGTGAAGTCTTTTTTTAATTCATCTTTAAAACTCTTAACGCCAAGAGTGTATAAGGTCTTAACTTTTTCGTCTTTTAAATACTTAATAGCGGTATTAATTGAAGAATAAAAATTATCATCATTACACTCAATGCCCATCCGTTTAATTTTCTCAACATAAAATGATAAAACATGCGAAGAATTATTTGTCAAAAAAACAAAATCAATGTTGCTTTTTCTTAAGTAGTCAAAAATATTTTTTACACCATCGATCAATTGGTCACCTAAATAAACTGTGCCGTCCATGTCTAAACACACGAGTTTCTTTTTAATGGTGGTCTTAACATTATTTTTATTGACAGTCATAACTACAATTCTCCACTGCGCTTACATTATAAATAAACAAAAACATAAAGCCAAAAACTATTAAGGCGAATCTAAATCGCACTGATAAACTACGCCGACTTGCTTTCTTATTTCATCCATAAGTTGCAACACTTCAAGTGAGGATTTTAAAGAGATTAAACTTTCTTTTTTACCACTTTTAATATCGTTTGCCACTTGTAAAAATTGATAAACAAATTTAGGAGTGGTATTTCGATAGACGGTCCGTCCATTTTTATTTTTTAAAATCGCTTTATTCGCCCGATGAAACAACGGAACTTTAATCGTTCCTTCTTCGCCTTTTATGAGGCAATAATCGCCGTAAAAATGATTGAAACTGCTTGTGATTGTGGCCGTAAAATTATCATAGAAAAACTTTGCCTTATTAACAAAATCAACACCGCGATAAAGTTTACCTTCACTTAAAATGCTTTTTGGTATTCCAAAGAGTTCGTACACATAACGTACACAATAGACTCCTAGATCTAAAAGAGCACCCCCGTATTTATCAATTTCTACGAGACGTGCATTGTTTTTACGCCCAAATATCGGTACACAAAAACAACACTTTACATCTAGAATGTTTCCAATTTTATGTTGTTTAATCCATTCTTTAACTCGATGTGAAATCGGATTAAACCAAGTCCACATTCCTTCGCACAAAAATGTTTTTTTCTCAACGCTCAATTCCAATAAATATTGTAATTGTTTAGCATTACCGGTTAATGGTTTTTCACATAGTGTGGGTTTATGATTTTCTAAACACAACTTAATAAAAGGAAAATGTGTTTCATTAGTCGTCGCAATATACACGCCGTCCACCGCGGGGTCATTAATTGCTTCAAGAGCTGTATCATAGACACGGCTATTATATATTTTTGCAAATGTAAGCGCTTTTTCTTTAGTGCGATTATAAACAGAAACAATCCTATGGCCATCAATAGTTATGATTTGCTTAGCCACACGGTGTGCAATTTTACCTGTTCCGATAAAACACCAATTAAATGACATATTTTTACTTTGAGTATTGGCCCTTAACGTATTTAATAGCCGCCTTTTCAACCGGTACTGCAGCAATATAGCGCGCTAAGAAACGATTGAAGCCCTCAACTTCTTCTTTAGAGGCTCGGGCGATTTGTTCCTTAACATTAGAAAAAACTTTTTTAGCTAAGAAATCTTCTAGGGTTTCGCCTTCTTCTTTGCGCAACATATAAGCAGCGAGTAAGGCCTCTCCATAGGGACCACCTTCACCAGCACTCGATAACGTTGCCACGGGTGCATCAATTGAAGCACTTAAGGCTCTAGCACCAACAACTGGAGTTTTGAAAAAACCACCATGGCCGTAAATCTTATTAATTTCAACTCCTTGTTTGATTAAGATGTCTAAACCGATTCTTAAAGTAGCAAGGATGCCGAGAATGTGAGCTTTCATAAAATTAGCTAAGGATAACTTAGCATCTGGTTCGCGGACGAATAATGGTCGTCCTTCTTGAACACCGACTGCCGCTTCACCAGAGAAAAAGTTAAAAGAAATTAATCCGCCGGCATCAGCTTCACCTTCAAGCGATTTATTAAATAGACGGACAAACAATTCGTTTCTTTGGATTGAACCACCAGCAAGAACGATCGCTTGATGTAATAATTCAACCCAGGCGTTAATATCTGTTGTGCAATTATTAGCATGGACTAAAACCGCTGGTGTCCCACTTGGGGAAGCGATGATATCTATTTCTTTATTGACCTTAATGTTTTTATCGGTAACTAGAGTAATATTACTACTAGTCCCTAATGAAGAGTTACCGTAACCGACCTTAACAGAGTTAGTGGCAATCATTCCAGTACCCATATCTCCTTCGGGCGGACATAACGGAATACCCGCTTGGAGTACGCCTGAAGGGTCAATTATTAAAGCCCCTTCTTGCGTCAAATAGCCAGCGTTTTCGCCAGCCACTAAACATTTTGGTAAAATCTCCAAAATCTTCCAATCAACTTTATCTTTAATTAACTCATCAAATTTTGCGACCATATTGCGATCATAATCTTTGGTATTTTTGTCTAGAGGAAACATCCCACTTCCATCATTTGCGCCGATCACTTTTTTGCCAGTCAATAAATAATGGAAATAACCCGCTAACGTGGTGGCAAAAACGATTTCTTTAACTTCTTTTTCATTGTTCAAAATGGCTTGATACAAATGAGCAACAGTCCAGCGTTGTGGCACGTTAAATTCAAACAAAGCGGAGAGAATATCTTGCGCATCTGCACAAATAGTGTTTTTCCATGTCCGGAACTCAGCTAATTGGTTTCCTCTCTTATCAAAAACAAGGTACCCGTGCATCATTCCTGAAATACCGATCGCCCCAACTTTAGAAAGAGGACGGCGATATTTAGTTTCAAACTTACTCTTTAAACCAGCATAGCAATCAATTAAGCCTAACTTTGCTTGCTCTAAAGTATAAATCCAAATTCCATTTTTAAGAGTCGATTCCCAAGCATACTCGTTCGAGATAATAATTTCGTGCTTTTCATCAAGCATAACCGCTTTAATTCTAGTCGAACCGAATTCGATGCCGATGACACATTTTTCTAAAATCATATTTTATTCCCCTCTGGTTAAATTAAACCAATATATTAACCGATAATCATTCCTATTAATTGTGTATAACAAATTTATATCTTAAAAAGTCCGTGAATAACATGACAAAGCCAAAAAATAGGGTGGCTGTTTTTGCGTTTTTCCAGCAAAGAACATAACTTTTAGTTTTGTTCAGGCTCGCTCTTACATGTTCAGCATTGCTTTCAAATCTCTAATCGAGAGAGATTTAATGGAAGAATCATCGTCACTGATAATTTTATCCACCAGTTCTTTCTTTTCGTTTTGCAAATTAACAACGTGTTCTTCAATGCTGTTTTCTGCAATGAGTTTGATGACTTCTACTGTCCGGGTTTGACCGATACGGTGTGCGCGGTCACTCGCTTGCATTTCTGCGGAATAATTCCACCATGGGTCGAGATGTACAACGACATCGGCTCCGACTAAGTTAAGTCCCGTCCCACCCGCTTTTAAGGAGATCAAAACTACCTTGTAGTCCTCATTTTCGTTGAATTCATTACATATTCTTAATCGCTCCTTAGCAGCCGTTTCACCAGTGATCATAAAGTGTTTGATGTTCATTTTTTCTAATTCCGCTTTCACAATATTTAAGGCGGTGACAAACTGTGAGAAAATTAAGAAACGGTGATTTTCTTTTTTCTTTTCTATAATAATCTCTTTTAAAGCCGTTATTTTACCTGATTCTCCAACAAAATTATCAACAAAAGTAGAAGGGTCAACACAAATTTGACGGAGACGGGTTATAATTGACAAGATTTCCATAATCTTAGGCCCTCCTTCTTTGCTTTTAATTCGTTCCTGAGATATTAATCGATAGGCATCGTAAAGTTTGCGCTGTTCCACAGTCATTTCAGTCGTGATAATTACTTCATACTTTTCTGGAAGATCTTTCAAGACGTCTTCTTTCTTTCTCCTTAAAATAAAAGGTGCAACTTTGCTTTTTACTACTTGATAATATTCTTCGTTGTTCTCATAAGCTTTTTTGAAACTGTCGTAATCTAGCAAATAGTTTGGCATTAAAAAATCAAAAATACTCCAAAGGTCATAAATATTATTTTCAATCGGTGTGCCCGTTAAAGCAATTGTATGCAAGGCGTTGATTTGTTTAACCGCATTAGTTTTCTTAGCGTGGACGTTTTTAATAAATTGTGCTTCATCTAATATGCACATATCAAAAGTAATATCCGCGAGGTTCTCATATTCGTTTCTTAATGAATCGTAGCTGATAAAATATACGCCGAATTTATTATTTTTTATCTTTTTAATAATTCTTTTTCTTTCTTGAATCGTGCCGATGATTGCCACGACTGGGATGGTTTTGGCAAACTTGTTAAACTCACTCATCCAATTAAACACTAATGATTTTGGTGAAACAATTAAGATTGGTCTATTTGTTTTCACCTGATCGATAAAAGCGATAGTTTCAATCGTTTTTCCTAAACCCATATCATCAGCGAGAACGCCGCCTAAGGAGTACTTATGTAAAACTGATAGCCATTTGACACCTTCAACTTGATAATTTCTTAATTCCCCATCAATGTTCGTCTTTGGTATCTCAAAATTTTCAAAATTTTTCAATTCATTAAAAACCTCATCCAAATAACTATCCATAGAGAGGAAATCATCATTCTTCCCATAAGCTTTGAAAGCATAATATAGCGGCAACTCTTTACGCTCGTTCAAATTATTATCGCTAATCAAATCAAAATCTTTGGCTAACTCATAAAACTTTTTTGTTTCTTCCGAACTAATATTAATAAAATTATCGCCGATTTTGATGAATTTTTTCTTACGCTTGATACCGCGTAAAATCGCTCTGAGTTCTTCGTCTTTATAAATTGACTTATCGACTAAAACATCAAGCATCGAACCCTCTTTTCTAATCGTAATTTTTGGTGAATGGAAAGATGCCAACTTCCGTGTTTCTAAATCCTCGGAAAAATATAATTCTGCAATAGCGCGTAGCGGTTCAAGTGAAGTATTTAAAAAATCCCACACTTTCGCACCGTCGGTTAATTCTGACTCAAAAAATCCATAACCTTCCAAAACGTTATTGTAGTGTTTAATCTGCGACGTTTCATGAAAATTTACGATACTTGAAAGTGGAATTTCATTATCGTTTTTAAAGTATTTACTCGTCACGTAGATATTTTCTCTTTCATAATCAAAAAAGGCTTTAATTTTTAAGGAAGACTCGATCATGGCGTCTTTAATTGCTCTTGAAAAATTAAAATACTGTGGATACTTCTCAAAATATAAATATTTAAAATTATCAAAATTATTTTCCACTGTCGAAAGAGGATAGGCTTTCGCACTATCGATGAGGTTATTGACATATGGAATTTCAGTTAACGGCTTAACTTTATTTGCAGATTTACAAATATAATATTTTTTTGTCAACGGAATATAACCCTTAATAATGCCATTGACGCTGAGTGAATAGTTTTCGTCAACATCAATAACAACTGGCATATTTTCTTTGTCGACATGATAAATTTCACTGTTGATATATAGATAATTACCTTGTAAAGCATCAAAAATTTCATCGAGCATATTGAGTGAATTATCATTTCGTAAATCAATAAAGAAATTCGGACTATATTTTTTTAAGATTTTAATAATTTTCTGACTGACTTTATCAAACGAAGATAGATTGTGAATTAAGGTCAATTCTTTACCGTATCTGAATTCTTCCCCTTCATTAATCCGTTGTAGAAATCTTTCAATAGAAGGAACTTTGTATTCCCTGGTTTTTCCAACCGTCACATTAATCGCGTAAGACC
>JAAZFO010000071.1 GCA_012511695.1 Erysipelotrichia bacterium
CCTCTATTAGTCGCACGAATACTAAAGATTTTAGACATAACTATTCTTTAGGTGGTCGCGTAGCGTTATTTCAACCGAGTGAAAAGTTAATCCAAGAAGCGGAAGCTATCGCTCACCATTTAAATGCTGACTATATCGGCGTTGATGTCTTATTAGTAAATGAGCACCATCTTTTTAATGAAATTGAAGACCCAGTCGGGGCCAGAATGGTTTATCAGGTGAGTGATATCGATATTATTTCCTTATTTATTACTTTTATTAAAGAGGTGCTAACTTAACTAAATAAGAGCAAAACACCGATCATTTGTGTCACAGTAGCCACTAAAACAAAGATGTGAAAGATGGAATGAAAATATAATTTTTTCTTACCGACCGCATAACTAATGACACCGATAGTGTAAACAATCCCACCGATAAGGATAAAAATAAAAGGCCAAAAATCTAAATAAGAAAAGCCTCCGGTAAATATGATTAACCATCCCATTAAAATATAAAGAAAAATAGAAAAAATGCGGACGATGTCTTTATGAAACAAAAAGACATTTAACAAGATGCCTAAAGTCGCGGCGATGACTTCAATGATAAATATCACTAAACCAACAGGGTGGCCACCACTTATTAAATAAAAACAAATCGGAGTGTAAGTGCCAGCGATTAACAAAAAAATAGCGGCGTGGTCAATAATACGAAATATTTTTTTATTAATGGAAGTCGGGCTTAAACAGTGGTAAAAAACTGAAAAAGTGTAAAGGAGGAAAACTGCTAGGGCAAATATCGCTAAGCCACTATAAGAAAAAAAAGAAATTTGATCGTTTAAATAGCGACTCAGAGCAAATAAATAAATATAAAAAGCTAATGGCAGGCCGAGCAAATGGCTGATGACATTAAACAATTCTTGTTTTTTACTATACGGGGGAACTTTTATTTGTGTGAGTAAAGTGTAATATGACATAGCTTATCTCCTAATTGTCACTATCTTAAGTTAGAAAGGGTTATATGTCAGGAAACTACTCAAAAATATTTTTCTACTAATAGTAAATTTAACTCTCTAAATTAAAAATAGTGTAGTAGAGTTATTCAAAATTGTTTGATTAAACGAAAACTTTTTAAAATAAATCTTTTAATAAGTCGGCGACATTTCCTAAAAACATTACTTCTTTTTTGCTAAATCGATTGTATATTGGCGCATCGACATCGATAACCGCGACCACGGTTTGCTCTTTAATAATCGGGACGACAATTTCGCTTTTTGAAAAAGAAGAGCAAGCGATGTGGCCAGGAAATAAAGCGACATCCGGCACAACAATTGTTTGTTTACTCCTGGCAGCGTGACCGCATACCCCTTTTGATAAAGGAATAAGTGAACAAGCGACTTCTCCTTGGAAAGGACCGAGATAGAGGTAGTCTTCTCTTCTTAAATAAAAGCCACACCAGTTGATATCTTTAAGTTCATTTAATAAAGCGCTGACATTGCTCAAATTGCTCACTAGGGGCAAGTTTTTATCAACGACGGCTTTAATTTTATCTAACATGACTTCCATGTCAATAATTTATTAAAACAATATCGGTAATTAGCAAGAAGAGGAGGAGAAATTTATAATTATTCTTTGTTTTTAATGCTGAGACCCTTAATATATTAACCATGAAAAGAATTTTGGTCATCGGTTGTCCAGGTGCGGGTAAAACGTTTTTA
>JAAZFO010000072.1 GCA_012511695.1 Erysipelotrichia bacterium
ATTAAAAGAAATCGGCGCTCTACAGAATCAACTAGGCACTTTAAGCGAGCAAATTAAAACTAATCTCAAATTATCTGTTATGGAAGAGATGAATCGTGTTTTAGAGCAAAGCAATAAAACAAGCGAGGCGGGTAATGAAAAGCTAGAGAGATTCCAGACAAATATCACAAATTCTTTAGTGGGACGATTCGATGCTTTAAATAAACAAATGGACGATAAGTTAGCAGAGATTAATAAACGTGTTGATGAAAGATTGGCCGAAGGCTTTAAAAACACTGGAGAAACAATGGCGCAGGTGCGCGAAAGACTCCACGCCATCGATGTTGCTCAACAAAATATTGAAAAATTATCTGAGGACGTCGTCTCTTTGCGCAGTGTATTAGAAGGCAACCAAAGCCGTGGGCAATATGGTGAATATCAATTATCAATGGTCCTCCATAATGTCTTTGGCGATACGATTGGCTGTTACGAAGAACAATACACTTTAAGAAAGGCAAAAGGTGGTAATGATGTCCGCGTTGATGCGGTCGTTTACATGCCAGAGCCTAAGAAGATGATTTGCATTGACTCTAAATTTCCCTTCCAAGACTATCAAAGAATTTTTGAGACTGACGTCTTAGAAGAAAAAGCAAAATTGACTAAAGATTTTGGCGCCGCCGTTAAAAAGCACATCACGGTTATTAAAAATAAATATATTATTCCTGGCAAGACCGCTCCGGAAGCATTAATGTTTATTCCAAGTGACGGCGTCTTTGCGTTTATCCATCATAATTTGGAGGACGTCGTTGATTATGCGCGCAGTCAAAAAGTTATTTTAACTAGTCCGTCGACTTTGCCAGCGATTTTGGTAACTATTAACATGGTGCGCATTGAAATCGAAAGAAGTAAAAATGCTGAAGAAATTAATAAACATCTCCAGCGCTTAGCAAAAGATTTTGAGTTGTTCGGTAGAGAATGGACTAGATTCTCGAATGCTTTGGAAACTACTACCAAACAAAAAGATAAATTTGACACCCGTGTTGGACGTTTAACGGGAAAATTCCATGCAATTGCCACTAATAGTGATCTCGATGACCCAATTCAAATCACGAAAGCTAGTGGCAAAGAGAGTTGATCTTGTCAGGGTTACTAATTGCTTTTTTGATGGCGTAAGACAATGCACATTTAAAGAACTTATACGTCACTCGGATAAGAAGCGATGTTGATTGCGGAAAAGACTTTAATGTTTGATTGATTTTTGATAAAAATAAAACTATGATAAATACCGCTTGGGTCTGTAGCTCATCTGGGAGAGCGCGTCGTTCGCAACGACGAGGTAACGAGTTCGATCCTCGTCAGATCCACCAAAAAAATAAATTATTGTAGACGGGCATTGATTTTTACTTAAATAACAATTAATTCCGCTCCGTTACAAATTGAAAATAGATTAATTTTATAAAGCGCTTAACAGTATACGTCTTAGCTATTATTTGGCTTGCTTATTAGCCAGTTTGCATTTCAGTTGGTTTCAACTGTCCTTTTTGCATTTTTTCTGGAATGGGCTTTGTGTTGCACTTTTAGTTTGGCCAGTCTTTGCGGTTCTTATTACCTTTTTCAGTATCTTGATATTAAAAGAAGGTTTTAATTTTTTTTGAAAGTCTGTAATATGTATGGCGGATCAGTGTTAAGCGTCTGAAAATATGGAGCATATTATATATTTACTTCATGGACGCGTGTTATAATCAAAATAGCTTACTAAGGAGACTAGATAAGACACATCAAGCAAAATTCATTCAAAAGTTATTGTTAGAAGATTAAAAGTGTTTGTCAGTGTTCAAATATAAGTAAAATTTAGAGGAGAAAGAAAGAAAATGTCACAAATTATTAATGTTTATGCCCGCGAAGTATTAGATTCAAGAGGCAATCCTACCGTTGAGGTGGAAGTCGTTACCGATTTCGGCGGTTTTGGTCGCGCAATGGTTCCGTCCGGTGCGTCGACTGGTGAAAATGAAGCTGTCGAACTAAGAGATGGCGATAAAAACCGCTACTTAGGGAAAGGCGTTTTAAAAGCCGTTGATAACGTCAACGACATTATCGCCCCAGCAGTTGTCGGTCTCGATGTCTTTGATCAATTAGCGATCGATAATTTAATGATTAAGCTCGACGGCACCCCTAATAAAGGAAAACTCGGCGCCAATGCTATTTTAGGCGTCTCTATTGCTGTGGCAAAAGCCGCCGCTGATGAATTGGGAGTGGAGCTTTACGAATATTTAGGTGGCTTCAGCGCCAAAGAATTACCGATACCGATGATGAATATTGTCAATGGAGGTGCGCACTCTGATGCGGCTATTGATTTCCAAGAGTTCATGATTTTCCCAGTCGGTGCTCCTTCATTTAAAGAAGCTATACGCATGGGTACTGAAATATTCCATCACCTTAAGGCTATATTGAAGGCCAAAGGGTTGTCGACCGCTGTTGGCGATGAAGGTGGGTTTGCGCCTAACCTATCGTCTAATGAAGAAGGGGTCCTCAATATCATTGAAGCGATTAAAAAAGCCGGCTACGTGCCAGGAAAAGATATTTATATCGGCTTTGATGTTGCCGCTAGTGAATTTTACGATAAAGCAAAAGGCAAATACATTTTTACAAAGTCCACTAAAGAAGAGTTCACCAGTGCTGAACTAGTTGATTACTATGAGAAACTCGTCGCTAAATATCCAATCATCAGTATTGAAGATGGTTTAGATGAAAATGATTGGGAAGGCCATAAATTATTAACCGAAAAACTCGGTGATAAAATTCAACTCGTCGGTGATGATTTATTTGTAACCAATACTAAATATGTCCAAAAAGGTATTGATTTAGGCGTGGCTAATTCAGTACTCATTAAGGTCAATCAAATCGGCACTTTAACTGAAACTTTTGAAGCGATTGAAATGGCTAAAAAAGCAGGCTATACAGCAGTCATCTCCCACAGAAGTGGTGAAACTGAAGATACGACCATCGCAGACATTGCGGTGGCGATGAATACCGGGCAAATTAAAACCGGTAGTTCTTCCAGGACTGATCGGGTTGCTAAATACAATCGTTTGATCCGTATTGAAGATCAATTAGGCGAAAACGCGGTTTATAAAGGTTTGAAAGCATTTTATAATTTGAAAATTTAATGCTTAAACGCTTATTGAAAAGCCATAATCATCTTATTTAAAAATATAAAAGGGCGCGCCGTGCCCTTTTATATTGTCTTTGTTAATTAATCTTTTTGTTTTATTGTCCCAAATTGTTTTAATTAATTTTTTCAAGAAGAATGACTACTTCTTCATTGGGATCAAC
>JAAZFO010000073.1 GCA_012511695.1 Erysipelotrichia bacterium
GTATAGTACATATGCGAATTTTCTTCGCCTCTAAGCCCATCAATCGTTTTAAGACTGAGGACGTTATTGTTGGTAAAATCCGTTATTCGACCAGATGCAGTTCTGCTATAAGTAAAATTGTTACTGGCGTAACGAACATAATAACCACTGCGCGCACAAGTGATCGTGTTATTAGCCGTTGAACCGGTGAAATAATAATAACTACTCGCATTAAAATTAGTGATAAATCTTAAGCTTGACGTACTATAACCCGCCAAATACATGATGCCATTAGGATTATTAACAACGACCACATAACCATTGGAATCTAAACCGAAAATTGCGGCCTCATTGATATCATTAGTTCTCGTCACATTGGCACCGCTATTTCCAGTCCGACTTATATAATAATTAGCGGATGGAGCCTTAATAATCCGTTCATAAACATTAGTGGCCATGGTGACGAGTTGCCACGTTTGGAGGTTGCACTGGAGTTTTCTATTGTCATTGTTAATGGTTGTAGTGGAACCACTGATCGTTACCGTCCATAAGCCAGTTGAAGTTTTATTGTTCCGAATTCCAAGCGACCCACTATTGTTATAAAGGTAATATCTATTAACCGAGTCTGGAGTGGTGTAGATGTAGTATTTATCACTACTCGGTTCAAAAATCCAATCTGTTGCATCCCCGCGGTTAAAGGTGTTGCTAAACTGATTATTCGCACTATTATAAACGAGATAATTAATCCCGTCGGTAATCTGATAGGCCCCGCCTGAATCAGGGTCTCCATAATACGTATGGACTTCATCGTGGCCACCGACTAAATACATAAAGCGGTCACTACTAGAGCCGCGATCGAAATAGTTGAAGTTACCGACAACCCCACGATTATAAGTCAATAATCGCGCGGTAGAGTCACCAGAAAACATCGTCACGTCCGTGGTATAAGTGCGTTGGCTGACGTCTTCAACGCCGTCGTAAAAATATTTTCCTTCACGCCAGGCAAAATTTGAGTTAACCGTAGCGTATTGTGTTTTAATTTTAAGTAATCTTTGGTAAATCGTCTTCATATTAATCGATCCGCCCCAACCGGCGACATTACCATCAGAGGCGGCGTTAAACTCAATATCAGAAACAACATTCACACCGTAGATTTCATGATCAATTTTGGAGATTTCACCTTTTTTAGTCGTGTAACCGACGACTCCATAATCGGAAATGTTTTGTGTCAATGCACCGTTATAAGCGACAACGTTTGGTTGAGCGATATCAATCGTTGGTCCTTCGATTGCTATATTAGCGATATGGCCATTAGAATAACCAGCAGCAGCACCCACTAGGGTTTCTGTTGCGTTGCTGCGCACAGTAATATTCGCTAGACCAGTATCTTTAAACTCATTAACTTGTTCATCGTAATCGCCATAAGAAATATTATTATCGAGTTCTCCGACTACACCAAAGAAACCGACCACTTTTGGCAAATTAGTATTAAACGAGCTTTTATTGACAACACTTGGGTGGCGATTAAAGTCATCAAAATTATTTGAAATGGTCGCATTATCGATGACATTACCTTTACCATTAAAATTACCAATAAACGGATGTTCTCCGGTGCCGATTGGAGGAATAACCCAGCCGCCCATATCGAGGACGCCATCATCAATCGTGTCCGCTAATTCGAAATAATATTGTTGATCATCATAAGTTCCTAAATATTGCAACCACGCTAAGTTATACAAATGTCGCTGGTGAGAAATACCAAACGGTTTTTCAGCAGAACCGTCACCATAAGCATAATAAGCCCCCTCAGTTGTGCCATCGATCGACACATCAGAAGAAGTAAATTTAGCGATTGGCACTAACCACGCTAAAGTACTGCTCAGCCCAATAGTGCTAGCAGCAATAATACTAGCGATGAGTAATTTATAAGTTTTTTTCATTAGCCAAATACCTCTAACGACCAATCGCATTCGAAGTGGAGTTCATAATCATAAGTTTCTTCTAAAGTCTTATTGCCGATATAGGTTGAATAAATAAATTCAACCGCATCTGGGAAAAAATCTATGATAAGCGCGATGTGCGCCACACTATTTTGAGAAGAAATATAAAGGTTAGGATTGCTATTAAATGTGGAAACTTCAGTTTCGCTCGTGATAGTGACAAAGTTTTCTTGATGAACGAGTTCAGAATAAACAAAATCAAGGGTTTCCCCACCCATTAAGGTATCGTAAGCAGCCACGGTCAATTCTTGAGTTAAAAATTGAGTAACCGAACTCAATGCGTAAAGCGGCCTGCCTAAAACTGAATCATATCTAACATAAGAAGAAGGATCGCTTAAATCATGCATGGGAGCGCCATTTTCTTGTTTTTCCCCTAAAAAGCTAGTTACCTGGGTAATGGCTTCAATGCGGAATTGATTTATTTCAAGCGCATACTCATCATCGAGATTAAAAATCATGAGCAGGGGATGTTCTTTGTGTAAAGGGGTGTAATTGTCAAGAGTGGTATTAGTATTTCCTGTACTGGTAATCGTTCCAGTCGCATAATCAAATACGATTGAACCAACTATTGTTGGGAAAAATTTATATTCCACCACCATCTCTCCTTCAATGACGGCATTATCAAAGGTGAAAAAATCGATTGATGCTAACTTGCCGCTCGGCCTATTCACTGCTACTTGATTACCACTGGCGCCTACATCTTTGTTCATTCCAAACCAAGCGATGCTAGCGCTAAAGACAGTCAATAGTGAAAAAAGCGTCATCGATGTGGCGGCCACTATTTTTAAATTTTTATCGTTTCTTGCTTTCATAGTCTTTAAATAAAAAATCCAATTGCCCGGTGTTTGCGTAGGCAACTGGCTGTCTATTTAAGACCCTATAGCTTTGCGTCACCGAATCACTCCGGTTTTGCCTTTTACGATACAATTATATCTAGTCAAGAAAATTTTTGCAATTAATATAATTGTAATTATATAAAATTGTTAAAAAAGTTAAGTGGCAGACTAATCGCAAAAAGAAATTTTACGCTTCCTACTCTTAAAAAACATGCTAAAATAACGGCATGAATATCGCTGTTATTTTAGCCGCTGGCAAGAGTGAGAGGCTGAATGAAATCACTGTGCCAAAACAATTGTATTTGATTAATAAGGTCCCTCTTTTTTTGTATAGTGTGTTGACATTTAACGAACTCCCTGAAATTGACGAGATTTATCTCGTGACTAATGATGAGTCTTTACCAGCGATTGAGAAATATCTAAAACAATCCAAAATTAACAAAGTTAAGGGCATTATTATAGGTGGTGTCACTCGTCAAGAAAGTGTCTATTTAGCAATTAAACACTTACAAGGACACGCTAAAAACGATGATATTATTTTGATCCATGATGCCGCTAGACCATTAATTGAAAAAGACACAATTCTTGCCAACATTGAGGGGGTAAAAAAATTTGAAGCAGCCACTACCGCAATTAAGGTACACGATACTGTTTTTAATACCAGTAATGGGCATGTGGACCACATCGTTGATCGTTCGCTCTTATATCAAGCGCAAACCCCACAATCTTTCAAGTACCGCTTAATAAAAAAAGCCCATGAAATGGCAATTATAAATAGTGTTTACGCTAACGATAATAGTACTTTAGCTATACAATTAGGTTATGATATTCACCTCATTAATGGCACTACTACTAACTTCAAAGTGACGACTTTTGAAGATGTTAAGTTATTAGAAATGATAATTCTTAAAAAATAAAAGGTTGCTATATTGTTTAAATCGTTTATGATTACAACCATAGATTGATAGAGGCGCGATGTTTATTAGTCGCAAGCTGAGACGGTAGTCGCAGAAGCTTGTCAAAGGAAATGTCGCCGAAACCACTTCTAGACATAGAGGTGAGTTGGTGTATAGGAAAACATTCTGTACACTCCTACAAACAAAAATTGTAGAGGAGCTATTGATGTGAATCCTTTTAAAAAAAAGATTGCGTCAATAGGATGCAATCTTATTTTTTTAGGAGGACTTGTCTATGAGACGAAATTATTTTGCGTTAGGAATAACGCTATTTGGAGCCATTTCACTAGCGATTAGTGGTTGCGATACAACTAAAATCAACAACTCTAAGCTAGTTATTGGCATGGAACGTGCTTATCAACCATTTAAGTGGAGTCAAAACTCCGCTAATGAACATACATTGCCTATCGATGGCTCGAGCGAGCATGCTGATGGCTTTGATGTCGCTATTGCTAAATACTTAGGGGCCGATTTAAATAAAGAAGTCATTATCAAACGGATTGGCTGGCTTGATTTGATCACTTCCTTAAATAATGGTGCCATCAATATGATTTTAGCGGGTATGTCTTCGACCGCTTCGAGAAGACAAACTATTGATTTTACTGACCCTTATCTCGCGAGTGACTTAGCTTTTTTAATACGCGAAGACAATATTCCCGCAGGTAATAATCAAGAAAATCCTTTAGATTATCAAGGATTAAAAGATTTATTTAGAGGTCATAGTTTAATTTGCCAATCAGGAGTTGCTGGTGATGATATTATTGACACTTATTTTGCAAGCGACACCTCTTTAAAC
>JAAZFO010000074.1 GCA_012511695.1 Erysipelotrichia bacterium
GAGCAATCAATCCCTGATCAAGATATAGAGTTATTTGTTCTAAAATTGAATTCATAGGTGCTCCTTTTTATAACTAAAGTTATGGTGTATTTGTTCTTTATTTTAGTGTATAGTTTTTTTAATAGGATTAAAAGCAAATGTTATTTCAAGATATCGAATGCCCACAATGCCAAGCTGACTTTGACCCCGCATTAGAAGTCTGCGCTGTATGTCATGCCGCTAACGCTCGCTTTAAAAAAGAAAAGTTACCAAAAAGCGTTTTGTTTTTACACCCTGCATCACAACTCGGATTATTTTTTCTTGGTTTTGCCTATGTAGGGATGTTAGCGATTCAGCTATTGGTAGTATTAGTATTACGCAGTTTTTCATTGGCCGACGATACGATGCTATTTAAAACTTTAATTTTATCTTTTACGTATGTATTAATGGCAATTGGCTTATTTGCGATTCCGTTATTCACGCGTCGGAAATTGTTTTTAAGCAAATTTAATAATAAGCTCGATTATCTATATGGCGTTGGTTATGCTGTCACGATTGTTTGTCTCAGTGCGATTGTAAATGCAATTATTACTATTTTTTATCAAGCGCCTGCTGAAAACCTTAATCAAGAGGCGGCGGAACTCATCGCCAAAAGTTACCCTATTTTAGCGTTTTTCATCATCGGTATTATTGGACCTTTATGTGAAGAATTAACTTATCGCGTCGGCTTATATTCATTTTTCAGACGCATCAATAAATACTTAGCGGTCATTTTAACGGCGGTCATTTTTGCCTTAATTCATTTTGAATTTGGCGCAGAAGATATGGCAGTGGAACTAGCGGCTTTGCCGGTTTATCTTATTTCTGGCATTATTTTTTCTATTGCTTATGAACATCGCGGTCCTGCTTGCTCTATGACTGCGCATGTCGCTTATAATATGTTTGCGTTTCTGATGATTTTTATGAGGTAGTAATGGATAATAAACGGCGTTTTCCTTTAATTTTAGATGGCTTCTGGCTTAAGATAATTGCTCTTTCGACAATGACCATTGATCACATCGGCTTTTTATTACCCCCTTCACCAACGAGCCTTGCTTTCCGTTATATCGGCCGTTTAGCTCTTCCACTTTTTTGTTTTATGATTGCGGAAGGAGTCTTTTATACAAGAGATTTTAAAAAATACGCTCTTCGTTTAGGGGTGATGGCCACTGTGATTTCTATTGCTATTCTCGGCTCTGAACTCATTCCACTTATCACTTTTAGTTTGCGCAATTTAGGTAATATTTATCTTGACCTACTTTTAGGCGCTGTGGCAGTCTTTTTATTGAAGCATAATCGCTGGTATATTAAAATCTTAGTATTTTTACCAATTTTCTTTGGCATCGCCTCTTTCGCGGCGGAAGCACTTGAGTTTTGTGGTTGCTGTGGCAAGATATTATGGTTTCCGTTTTTTCTCCGTACGCAATATGGCTTTTTTGCCATCTTATTAAGTGTCGGTTTTTATTTCGCTAGAAAGCTCACTAATATTTTTATCTTTTGGCAAAGTGAAACGACCGGTATTGACTCCGCTCTTTATGAGGATTCAGATTTAAAATTAAAAGCACAAAACATAATCTCCATCTTAATTTTAGGGGTGATTTCTTTTATTTATTACTTAGTCGGACGGCTATTGCCCGCTCAATATGTACCTCTGGATATTAATATCCAATCTTTTGCAATATTTTCAGGTGCATTTATTTTGCTTTATAATGGGCGCCGTGGCTATAATAAATCATGGTTTCAGTATGGTACGTATTTATACTATCCAGTTCATATGGTCATACTGTATCTAATATTTTCATTTTTATAGGAGGATAAGATGTTATGTTGAGAAATATTACTACTCGTGAAGAATTTTCTGCCGCTACTAAGGAAGGCACAGTTGTCGTTGATTTCTTTGCTTCTTGGTGCGGTCCGTGCAAAATGTTAACCCCAGTTTTAGAACAACTAGCTGAAGAAAAAAAAGATGTCGTTTTCTTAAAAGTTGATGTCGACCAAGCTAGTGCTCTAGCGGCGCAGTTCCAAGTTCAAGCTGTGCCAACGATCTTGTTATTTAAAGACGGAAAGCTCGTCGATAACCGGATGGGTTACCAAAATAAAAATCAATTACTCAACTTTATTAACCAATAATAATTGGATTTCAGCGAAAAAGTAGGCTATAATCTTTTTCGCCATGCAAGTGTAGTTCAATGGTAGAACATCAGCCTTCCAAGCTGATTACGCGGGTTCGATTCCCGTCACTTGCTCCATTTATAGGTGAATTAGCTTCCGAAGCTTGGAAAAAAGGTATTGCAAAAATGCCATCCAAGAAGGAAGCTATTTTTTGTGGTCTAAATATCTTTTATTAACAAATAAAAATTCAGTAAACTTATAGAATTCAATATATAAGCAACGTACCCATAAAATATTCATTATTTTATGGGTAGGAATAAAGCACCTATTTAATAATAAACTTACTAAAACACTCAGTCAAATTGCAATAAAACACTCAATTATATTGCAACAAAACACTCAGTGTGTTATTTTATGAATGAAAGATAGTGGTTTATATGAAGTATATTAAGCGCTTGAGTGAAAAAAAATTAGCTTTATATTTAAACACTTTTAAAAGTGTTGCTATTGTAGGTCCCAAGTTTAGTGGCAAAACTACACTTGCTAAAAGATTTGCTAAAAGTGAGATATACTTGACGCCTTTAAACATTGATGAAAATAAAACGATTTTACAACTAAGTCTAGATCTTTTTTTTGCTGGGGATAAACTTAAATTAATAGATGAGTGGCTATTAATTCCAGAAGTGTGAGATTTAGTAAGACATCAAGTAGATGAAGAGGAAAGAAGAGGGCTGTACATTTTGACAGGTTCATCAGCGGCAAACTTTGATGAAAGCATGCACTCTGGCGCTGGTAGAATAGGTAGAATGATTGTTAGGCCCATGAGTTTATTTGAATCAAAAGTTTCAAGTGGAGATATTTCATTAGGAGATTTGTTTGATAAAAAAAGTTTCGAAATGATTAAAAGTAATGTAACTGTTGATGAATACGCTAAGTGGATTGTTAAAGGTGGTTGGCCAGAGGGTATAGATGATCTGGAAAACCAAGCTATCATTAAAAATGTTTCATATTTAGATGCTTTGATTAAGGAAGACGTTAATAAAATAACGAAAAAAACTTACAATGAAATGAGAATGAGAAAGGTTATTGAGTCACTTTCTAGAAATACTGCTAGTGAAGTTCCTAATACTAAAATTGAAAGTGATGTAAAAGCGAGCGGCGAATCTATATCTCAAAACACACTCGTTGATTATTTAGATGTTTTAAATAAGTTATACATTATCGAAGACTTAAATTCATGGAGTCCTAATTTAAGTTCTAAAACAGTCATAAGAACTTCGCCAGCCAGATTTTTTGTAGATCCATCAATAGGTGCGGCAGCGCTTGGGTTAACTTCAAAAAGACTATTAACTGATTTTGAAACATTTGGATTGTTTTTTGAATCATTAGTTTTAAGAGATATTAGAATTTATGCCGATATCAATGAAGGGAAAGTTTTTAGATACAAAGACAGCTCTGGGTTAGAAGTAGATATGGTAGTCCGCCTAAATGATGGAAGATGGGGGGCAATAGAAGTTAAAATGGGTAGCCATCAATTTGATCAAGCAGCGAACAATCTAAGATCACTTGCTAATAAAATTGACACAAGTAAAATGATGAAACCTTCATTTTTAGCTATAGTAACAGCAACACAATATGCTTATGTTAGAGAAGATGGTGTATTAGTTTTACCGTTGGGTGTTTTAAAAAATTAAAAGAATATGAAGGCAAAACAAAATAATGTCCCGCGTAGAAAAAGTTCAAAAACATGTTTACTATAGTAGATTATGATATAAATAAGCATAAATTGTTAGATGATTGGATTGACGAATCTAAGTATATTAATGTAAAAACAATCAACAAATATGCAACGTACCACGAGCCAATATCCGAAACTTATCAATATTTTTTAGATAATCCTTTTGATATGGCAAACATTAAATCGTTTATCAAAGTGTTTGAACGTGATGGTATTTCATATGCTGTTACAATTTTTCATTATTATAACGATAACGATAAATATTATTTAGCTATTAACCCAATAATAATTAATCCGAAACTTATTAATCAGGGAATAGGGACTATAGTTTTGAAACTAATAGTCTTAAAAGCTAAAAAAATAGCAGAAGGAAAAGTAGATATAATTAAAGGCGACACTGAAAAAACAAATGTTGCGTCTCTAAGAATTTTTGAAAAGTCAGGTTTCATTAAGAGTAAAAAGAACGATGATTTTATTGAATATATTTATAAATTAACCAATTAATAAAACAAACGTGTGTCATACGGGCTATTGTCGGGTTCTCTTGCCCAACATGTGGAACCACTAGAGC
>JAAZFO010000075.1 GCA_012511695.1 Erysipelotrichia bacterium
AAAATTGACGGCGTCAAACAAGACGGATTGACGTGGGCGCAATCGTATGATGCGGTCATCGCAAAAACTAAAACAACGACGGGATCCGTCAGAAATGAGTATTTACACCAAGCAGAAGATATCTTGATGAGTACTGGTGCGATTACACCGATTTACTACTACACAGATATCTACATGAAAGACCCAGCCATGGACGGCTTTTATTCCTCACCATTAGGGTATAAGTTTTTCCATAAAGCGACAGTTGATGGCGCGACAGAGTTCACTGTTTGCGTTGGCCCAAAAGGTGACACCTTTGACCCAGCGAAAAACTCTGCTGTTGATGGCGCTGTCGTCATCTCGCACGTCTATGAAGGTTTATATCGCTGGCAAAAACCAGCCGAAGGCATTGTCGCCGCTACTTTAGAGCCAGGCCAAGCCGCTAGCCACGTTAAAAGTGCGCCGGATGCTAATGGCCATGTGAAGTATACCTTTACTTTAAGACCAGACCTCAAATTCTCAGATGGAACAGCCCTTAAAGCTTCTGACTTTGCTGGTTCATGGGCCAGAGCTGCTTCTGGCTATTTAGGGGCAGATTATGGTTATATGTTCGACTGTGTTGTCGGCTATGACGATACCGCCGAAGCCGTAGATGCCATCGTCTCCTTAAGTGGTGTCGTCGCTGATGATGTTGCTGGTACTATCGAAGTTGAATTGATTAGTGACGTCCCATACTTCTTAGAATTAACGGCTTTCCCCACCTTTGCGCCTGTTAAATTAGACTCAGTTGCTAGTGATGCCTGGTGGACAACGGCCGCTAACTACATCGGTAATGGTCCGATGAAAGTTACCACGATGAATAACACTGATGGTGGGACTATCGTTTTTGAACCAAATGGTAATTATTGGGACAATGCTAATACTGTCGCTACTAAAGTGACTTTCGCCCTCTCTGATGATGACGAAAACCAATTAGCTAACTTTGAAAGTGGTGCTTGGAAGTTTATCGACTCAGTGCCAAATGCCCAAATCGAATCCTTAAAGGCCCGTGAAGGTGTTGACTTCTTCATCGCTGGTCAATTAGGTACTTATTACATCAGTTTTAACGTCAATGACAAAACTTTAAATAGACACCTTGATAACGAAGCTGATTTAGCTGTTTTCCGTAAGGCTCTTGGTTTATTGATCGACCGCAATCATATCGTTGAAGAAATCGGTCAAGCTGGTCAAGAACCGGCCAATACCTTTGTCGGTAAAGGCATTATGGAAAAAGATGATGATGGCAACATCACTGAATGGACTGCCAACTCTGGACCAAATAGAGATGGTGCTGGCTATTTTAAAGTCGGTAAAGATGATTATGCCGCTAATGTGGCCGAAGCCGTTCAAGCGATCAAAGACCTAGGCTTTAAATACAACGAAGCCTCTGGTAAATTTACGAATATTCCATCAATTAAATACTTGTATAACGTCAGTTCTGGCCACAAAGCCATCGCTGAATATTTACAAGGTGCATTCGCTGCTTATGGCATTACCTTAAGACTCGAATCACAAGAATGGGCTGTCTTCCTTAACACCCGTAAAGAAGGCAATTACGCTATGGCTCGTAATGGGTGGCTGGCCGATTATAACGATGCATGTTCCTTCTTAGACATGTGGACTTCTAACTCTGGCAACAATGACGCACAATTCGGTAAATAAAAGTTATTTGTGAGTTTATTAGCAAACCAGGCGGAGTTGTCTCCCCTGGTTTTGCTAATTTATATATTGTTTGCTCAATATATAACGGTATAACAGGAGTGTGGAGCAATGAACAAAAAGTTCTTATTTTATATCATTAAAAGAATCTTATTGGCTTTTGTGACAGTCGTCATTGTTATTTCTGTGACATTTTTCGCTATGCAGTTAATTCCAGGCGGACCCTTCACTTCTGAAAGAGCGGTTAGTCCTGAATCATTAGCCCGCTTAGAAGCGATGTACGGCTTAGATCAGCCGATTATGGTGCAATATTTCCGCTACTTACAAAATGCAATTGTCTTTAATTTTGGTTATTCGATTAAGTCGCGCGGTGCCGTCGCTGTCATTGATATTATTTTTAGAGGAATGCGCTATAGTGCCGCTACGGGTATTATCGCTGCTTCCATCGCCATTTTACTCGGTGTCATCTTAGGCTCGTTCGCTGCTTATAAACACAACACTTGGGTTGATAAAACGATCATGGTTTTTTCTACCGCTAGTGTCGCTGTACCCTCATTTGTGGTTTCCACTTTGTTACTGTATTTATTTTGCGTTGAGTGGAAATTATTGCCGGCTAACGGCAGTAGTTGGCGTGGCTTTATATTGCCGACTATTACCTTATCTTTTTCACCAATGGCTTATATTATCCGTTTAACTCGTTCATCCACTCTTGATGTCCTTAATAGTGACTATATTCGCACAGCCCACGCTAAGGGGCTGAGCTTTACAAGAGTTTTATATAAACATTCGTTACGAAATTCTTTAACCCCAGTTATCACTTACGGCGGGCCGATGATTGCTTTTATCATTACCGGTTCCTTAGTCGTTGAAAAAATTTTTGGTGTTCCCGGAATTGGTAGAGATTATGTCAGCAGTATTACTAATCGCGATTATCCGGTCATTATGGGTTTAACGATTTTCTTAACTTATTTAATTATCATCATGGTCCTTGTGAGCGACATTTTGTATAAAGTCGTCAATCCACGAGTTGAATTAGAATAGAAAGGAATGAATTATGAAGTTTAAAAATCCGTTCACCTTTCAAGTTGATTACGATAAAGAAAATATCTTCCGTTTAGCGAGTGAGAAAGAAAAACAAGAAGAAAGCTTTATGCGGCCTTCAACTTCGTTTTTTGGCGATGCTGTTAGAAGGTTCAAACGGAATAAAATCGCTGTAATTTCTTTCTTTTTCATCGTGTTCATTTTAGCGGTCATTATTATCGTTCCAGAAGTGTACCCATATTCTTATGAACAACAACTCGGAATTAGACAAGGTTTTCCTGTTGATGGCTCGTATGGCTATTTACGCCCGTTAGAATATTCGCCAACGGAAATAGCGCGCATGGAAGGGGGCGAATTCATCTGGCCACATATTTTTGGAACTGATGGCTTGGGTAGAGATTACTTTATCCGCGTGATCATCGGGGCTAGAGTTTCGCTAATGGTCGGCTTTTTCGCCGCTGTTATCGTTTTGATTATCGGTTCTATTTATGGTTCTATCTCCGCTTTTGCGGGGGGAAAAATCGATATGGTGATGATGCGAATCGTCGATATTATTTATTCTTTACCAGATATGATTATCATCATCTTATTATCGGTTATTTTAGGTAAAGTTTTTGATTTAGAAGGGACTATTTTTAGTGAAGTCGGTACCTCATTAATGTCAATTTTTATCGTCTATGGTTTACTCTATTGGGTCGGGAT
>JAAZFO010000076.1 GCA_012511695.1 Erysipelotrichia bacterium
CTTCTAATTCTTCAGCTGACCTTTTAGCAGATGCTCGCAAGAGTTCAATTCTGCTTGTGTTTTTTCTAATCATTCATTCATCAACCCCCTCTTTAATTATGGTTTAAGTAAGTGCGCTTCAATTTTTTTATTATAAATGTCCACGGGTTTACCTTGGTATTTTACAATTGGGGTTAAAAAATATTCACCATCATACGTCCATTTATCTTTTGAGTATTCTACAGTTACCCCTTTTGGTAAGGAAGAACTATTCTTCTTAATATATGAATTAAATGCTTTTGCTTTTTCTTCCAAATATTTTGAAGCTTGTGTTCTATCTAATTCAGCTATTGTTTTTAACTTATTATATTGTTTTTGACCCATCAATTTTGCTGCTAACTTTTCCGAATTAAAAGACTCAGTTTCCAATTTGCTAACCGACTTTTGAATATCTTTTTTTTGAATTTTCGCTGCCTTTGTCTCTTTTTTAGAAATTTTAGTGGTACTTTCTTTAAATGTTTTTTTAGTTTTTACTTTAGTTCCATCTGGGTAAGGTTGATATCGTCGTATACCCCATTTCATGCCTAAAACCCCGTGGTGCGATAATTCTTCAGCTGATTTTTTAGCAGACGCTCGTAAAAGCTCTGCTCTACTTAAATATCTTTTATTCATCCATATCCTCCTCCTTCCTCTCCATTTGTAATTTTAATCTCCATTCAAATTCTTTTATTTGTCGTTCCATTGCATCTAAAACAAACGAACTTGATGGCGGATCAAATAAAATTCTAACTCGTAAGTAAGTATAGTTTTTAATCGCTTCAAAATTAGTAGAATTATCTAAAAATTGATTCCATTTTGAAGTGTAATCTACAATGAAGAATCCGACGCTTGGACCCAGCCCCAATTGATTTAAAACCATAAATACTGAATTGATGTGAAGAATGAGTTCAGGATCAAAGTGTTCGTAGTTATGCTGAATGCCTAACATTTTTTTTACAGTATCAAGAATACTTTCAGAATCGTAATCTCTTTGAGTTTCTACTTCTTCCTCTGGCTCCAATTCATCGGGCGGTATGATTGGTGTATTATTCTCATCACTCATTAATAAACCTTTTAATCTCCAAGGAACTCTGACATGACGTATCCTTCAACTCCTGCTGAATTGTGAACTTTCGCCCATTGCTCACCCTTCTTAAAGTCTTCAACTAAAAGTTCACGTCCCGCCTTTACTGTATAGATGGATTCAAATCTTTTACTCGGACCTTTGCGAACATGAACCCGAGCACAATTAACCACCTTCACCAATTTGGTCTTGACCGTTTCTTCAACTTCCTTAACTACATCAACAACATCTGTAGTTACACGATTGTCCTCTCCCATAATTTTACTCCTTTAGTTTTAATATTTACGCCCATGGAATCGTATCATTTCTAGTTCGTTCTTTTGGTAATTGTATTAATTGCGACTCATCGCCAAAATGAATTGCGTTGTGTGTTTGATGAGATGTACAAATTAAATATTCCGGATCAAAAACTAAATCAGAACCCTCTTCAATATCTTCAAACGTTAAAGGATTCATATGATGAATTACTATGCGCCCAAAAATTAATCTATCAGCAATACCTAAATCACACCCCTCATCACGTATAATAATTAAATCTCGTATAGCCCGCCATTTGCGAGATCGGTACAATGTTTGATTTAGATATCTATCATAACCAAAAGTAGATTCGCCAACCATCCCAACTAATCGTAAATATTGATAGCGCTCTTCAAAAGTTTCTAACTGCTTTAATTTACTATATGTTCTAATCATCTTCTTCATCATTTCTATCTTGGCCGCTGTAAGCGCGCATCGCATTAAGAGCCTTCGTATATAACTCTTCGATTTTCTTTTCAGATTTGAGTGCTTCGGTTTGGGCTTTGAGAACTTTGTTTTTCTCTTTTAAATTTTCTTGCTCTAACCGATCTCTTGACGATCCGAGTTTTAAAAAATGAGTAATTACTTGTGATGAGGCTGTCCCTTCAGAAAGTTGTTTCTCGGCTAAATCAACTGCCATGGCAATTAATTGATTTTCACGAGCATCTGGAGTAGTCGCGGGCGGTCTACGCTTTTTAGACTTCGAGCTTTCTTTAGGTTTAGCCATTCTTTACAACCTCCTCTCTTAAATATAAAAGTATTTAGTAAGTGAGACACTGGCGAGAGTATACATAGACAAAAAAGCGGCAGTGAGGTATAAGAAGCTTCTTAATACAAGTCTGCGTAAAAATAACTATCTACTTTTAGTAGACTTTTCTGGCCAATGCCTCACTTACTAAATACTTTATAAGTAGTTACAGTCCTAATGCGGGTAGTAGCTTGTAGTTTTTTACATCTTGAAAGGAGTTGTTGGGTGAAACAGCACCAACTTTTTTAAGAAGCTACCACCCGCATTAGGACTGTTTCTAACGATTTTACCCCCGGGGATATTTTTAGGACACCGGCGATCACGCATGGGGGTCGAATTTTATTTAGCCCCCCCCCGCCCCAAGAGGCCGCAAAAGACACTTTTTAGGCCGTTTTTAGAGCCATTTCTAGGGCTTTTGTATAGGCTATGTATAGAAGCCTTAAATAGACGCTTAAACTGCTCCATGA
>JAAZFO010000077.1 GCA_012511695.1 Erysipelotrichia bacterium
CGAAAACTCAAGCTTCCTAATGTTTCCGGCTTTTTAGTTTTTGGTTTATTATTAGGACCATCGATGGGTTTAATCTTCAGGGGGTTTCCTGGAATTATTACTATTGCTGAAAACGAATCTTTAAATTTTATTAGTCAAATAGCTCTTGCTTTTATCGCATTTTCCATCGGGGCAGAATTTAGTGTTAAAACGATTAAAAAAGTTGGCAAGCCAGTTTTAGTGATGACCACAACTGAAGTACTCGGGGCTGTGCTAGTTGTCTTTCTCACCATATTTTTCGTACCGAAACCAGGGGCGGTTATGCCTAATGGCTATAATCCATTCACGAGTGCAAATGTTGTCTTTGGCTTGATCCTTTCCTCAATGGCGGCGGCGACCGCACCAGCGGCCACGCTGATGGTTATTCGCCAATACCGCGCTTATGGTCCAGTTACTAAAGCCATTCTTCCAATTACCGCTCTTGATGATATTTTTGGCATTGTCGTCTTTGGTTTTTTTATATCAATCGCTCAAATTTTAATGCCAGCGGGCCCACTTCCCCCAGTCTGGTTGATGATCTTAAAACCATTTATTGAAGTTTTTGGTTCGATCGCCTTTGGGATGATTGTCGGCACAATCTTATCTTTTGTCACGAATAAATTTAATAAGTTACGCGATGATCTTCAAATTTTAACCTTATTAGCAGTTTTTATTACCATTAGCACTATCGCAATTATCAATCATTATCTCAGAGACTATGGTTTATCTCTTAGTCAACTATTGGCGAATATTATGGTGGGAAGCATGATCGCAAACCTCAGCAAAAAACCAGAAAAAACGTTTAGTGCAATTAATGATTTAGCGACACCTTTTTATGTAATTTTCTTTACGCTTGCCGGCGCAAGCTTAGATTTAGCAATTCTTGGTAGCGATCCACTTTTGCTCTTACTAGCTTTTGTCTTTGTGGTCGCTCGTGCTTTTGGCAAATGGAGTGGTATCGCTATCGGTGCTCGGATGGTCGATGCTCCACCAACAGTTAAAAAATACTTAGGAATTGCGCTTTTGCCGCAAGGTGGAATATCAATTGGTTTATTAGCCATAGTGTTTGCACAAATGTATCCACTGTATCCGGCGATTTCGACTATAATAATGATATCGGTATTAGTTTATGAAACCCTCGGTCCATTGTTCGCTAAATTTGCTTTAAGCAAAGCTGGCGAAATCGGGGGCCTTGATCGCCTAGAAGAGTTATCAGGTTTAGAAGGAATCGAAACAAAATAAGGAGCTGACACATATGCAAATTCTTTTTATCATCTTAAATGATCTAAATTATCTTGATGCTATCCTTGAAAAATTCATTGAATTAAAAATTCGTGGAGGCACGATCATTGATTCGCAAGGGATGGCTACAGCCATTATGAAAAATGAAGGTCTTTTCGGTTCATTACTTTTCGGCCCATTTTCACATGAACTTGAAGATGGACAAAAAAACTCAAAAACTATTTTCACAGTTATTCCAGAAGAAGAAAAAGTAAAAGAAGCGGTGGATGCTATTCAGGAAATACTTCAAAGTTCATCCAAACAAGTTGTCGGTTTTATGTTTACGGTTCCAGTAAGTGGTATTTATCCACTCCGCAGAAAGAATAAGTAATCATTTTACAAACGGAAATCACTCTCAGCCTAACAGTGGTATTTTCAATTAACTTGGCATTAAGTCCGTCAATATAAAGAAGTTTTTGATATGAGCGATGACGATTAATATAATGTGAATCAAACAAACCCCATCAGTCTGGATATTGTTTTTAATAAAGATTGCTATTTTTTTTAAAATCTATATAATTAACATGTCATTTAACGTAAGTTAGATGAGAAAACTCTGTGCAAGAGTGGCCAAAAGCCACTCTTTGTTTTTCCGGAGACATGATGGACTTAAAACAATTGAAAGCTTTAATCGAAGCAAAAGTAAGTGACTTAGGTTTCTCCTTAGAATCTTTTTCGTTCGGCAAAAGACAAGGGCGAGCGATGCTCAGCCTAGTTGTCGATCGCGAGGATGAAATCGATATGGAAACGATCGTCAATCTTACTCGTGATATGGATGAATATCTCGATGAAATAAATCCATTTGACTATCCTTATACGCTTGATCTTTGTTCTTTAGGGGTGGAGAAGCCCTTAAAAATTAATGATTTACCGCGATATGTGGGTAAATTCGTCCATGTCCATCTCGTTAATCCAATCGCAGGCGAAAACATCTACGAAGGTGATTTGGTGGCCGTCCAAGAAGAGGCGATAACACTGGCGGTTAAATATAAAACCAGAGTTAAAAATATTGAGTTAATGACAGCTAATATCGATAAAATACGTTTAGCGATTAAATTTTAAGGAGTAAAAAAATTATGGCTATCAACGCAAAAGATTTCCTTTCGGCTTTAGAGGAAATTGAAGCAAGTAAAGGAATAAGTAAAGATGCAGTTCTTCAAATGTTAGAAGACTCTCTCATCAGAGCTTTTCGCAAGCAACTCGGGGGCGATGACGCCGCCGTTAAAGTGAATATTGACCTTGAAAAAGGGGCGATTGACATGTATCAAATTAAAGAAGTTGTTGACGAAGTTGAAGATGATTTTTTGCAAATCAGTGTCACTGACGCTAATATCCGAGATGCTAACCGTAAATATCAAGCCGGTGAAGAATTTCATATTCCCGCCAGTATTGATGATTTAAGAAAAGCGACAGCATTAAGCGTTAAAAGTATGCTTAAACAAAAGTTTGCCGAGGCCGAAAAAAACATTCTTTACGAAACATTTAAAGACAAAATCGGCACTATCATTACCGGAAAAGTGGAAAAAGTTGATGAAAGAGGTATTTCTGTTAATATCATCAAAACTTCTGTTTATTTACCAAGAAAAGAATTGATCGGTGATGAGAAGTTTGTCGTCGGCGAAACCATCAAAATTTATGTTGATGACGTTGCTGGTGGTACCAAAGGGGCCCACATTGTTGTCAGTCGTAGCAAAGAAGGTTTTTTAAGATGTTTGTTCACTGAAGAAATCCATGAAATCTATGACGGGACGATTGAAATCAAAGCCATTGCTCGTGAAGCGGGCGAAAGAAGTAAAGTCGCTGTTTATAGCCATAATCCTAATGTCGATCCTGCTGGTGCCTGTATTGGACCTAATGGGAGCCGTATCCAAAAGATCGTTGCGCAATTAGGTAATGGTGGCATTAATAAAGAAAAAATCGATATTATCGGTTATAGTGAAAATCCTGCGCTTTATATTTTAGAAGCATTGAAGCCTGCGCGGGCACTCGGTATCGTTCTCGACACAGACGAGAAGCGTGCGACTACCATTGTTAAAGACGACTCCTTATCATTAGCGATTGGTCGTCGCGGAGTTAATGTCCGTTTAGCGGTCAGACTAACCGGTTATAATATCGATATTATAACCGAATCTGATGCTTTAGAAAGTGGTTTAGTTTATCAAACTTATGAAGATGTTGTTGCTGAAGAGAGTGAGAGATTAGCTACTGTTAAGGCACAGCTCACCTCTGAAACTGAAGAAGTAATTAATGTATTGACGGGGTTGCCAGAAGGGTATATCGCTCCTCAAGATCGCATTTATAAAGAAACTATGAGTAGTGTGGAATCCGAACTGGAAGATAGTTTAGATTACGGAACTGCCGCTCGCGGAGAAGGTCCTTATGACGTTCCAGCGACGGAAAAAGAAACCGTCATTGAAACTAAAACAGATGACGAAGTTCAAGTTGCAGAAATACAAAAAGACGAGCCAGTCGCTGAAAAGGCCGAAGCAGTCGAAGAACTTAAAGAGGTTAAAATTGCTACTTCATTAGAAGAGTTAGAAAAATCTTTAGAAGAAGAAGCCGTTAAAGCTGCCGCTCCTGTTCGCAAAAGAAGTTCTAGGAGAAATGTTAATAAATTTGATGCGAGTGAAGATAGCGAAGCCGCAACTCCAGTCGTTTCCCAAAAAGTGGAAAAAATGTCAATTTATACTGAGGAAGAACTGCGGGCAATCGAAGAAGAAGAAAAAGCTGAAGAAGTGTATGTCGAAGACAATATCGATTACGATGAGTTCGACAAATACTACGATGAAGATATCCGTTAATGGCTAAGTTAATTTATCGCCAGTGCGTCTTAACGCGTCAAAAACAGTTAAGAAACACAATGTTTAGAATTGTAAGAACTCCGACTCGCGAAGTAAAAGTTGATCTTACATATAGCGAAAAAGGTCGCGGTTGTTATTTATTAAAAGATAAAGATGTCATTAATAAAGCGCAAAAAAAAGGCTTGCTCGAAAGAAATCTCAAAGTTAGTGATTGCCAAACAATCTATGATGCATTACTCGCATTATTAGAATAATAAAAAAGAAAGAAGGTGTTGTTGATGGGTAAGAAAAGTAAAAAAACAAAAACAAAACGTGAAATAAATGTCTCGACAAAGGCTAGAGCCAATCGCAGTAGATTGAAAGTTAATGGTGGTGTTTTTGTCTATACCGGTGCCATTAGTGCTGGAGAATTAGCTAAAGCAATTAACATTCCAATTGGCGAGGTGATTAAGTTTTTGTTTTTACAAGGAAAGATGGTAACCATCAATACAATTCTTGACGATGAATTAATTGGTTTGGTGTGTTTGCAATTCGGGTATGATTTTCAAAAACAAAATATTGTTCCCGCTGAACATTTTGAAGAACTGGAAATTAACGACGATCCAAGTAAATTAAAACCACGCCCGCCCGTGGTGACGATTATGGGCCACGTTGATCACGGTAAAACTACTCTGATTGATGCTATTAGAGATTCCAGTGTAGTCGATAGTGAATACGGGGGCATAAGCCAAGGAATCGGAGCTTATCAAAAAAAATGCCACGGTCAAAAAATTACTTTTATTGATACTCCAGGGCACGAAGCTTTCTCGCAGATGCGCGCTCGCGGTGCTGGTGTTTCTGATATCGTTATTTTAGTGGTGGCCGCTGATGATGGTGTGATGCCGCAAACTATTGAGGCTATTGACCACGCTAAAGCTGCTGAAGTGCCGATTATCGTGGCGATTAATAAAATTGATAAGCCAGGTAGTAACCCTAAAAGAGTTAAAGAAGCTTTATTAGCTCATGATGTTATTTGTGAAGAATACGGTGGCGATGTCCTCACTGTTGAAATATCTGCGAAAAAGAAAACTAATATTGAAGGCTTATTAGAGAGCATTCTTTTAGTTGCTGAAATCAAAGAGTTAAAAGCCAATCCAGATCGCTTTGCGATGGGGACTGTTTTAGAAGCAAAACTTAATAGAAGAGAAGGTCCTAAAGCGACTCTTTTAGTGCAAAACGGCACTTTAAAAAAAGGCGACTTTTTAGTGGTTGGCACGACGTTTGCTAAAGCGCGTCGGATAACTAATGAACACCAGAAAGTCTTGCAGACTGCAGGTCCGAGTACTCCCGTTTCCATTATTGGTTTAAGTGAAGTGCCATTAGCTGGCGACCGCTTTATGGCGTTTTCTCAAGAAAGCGAAGCAAAAACTATTGCTAATAAACGGAGATTATTAAAAGAAACAAGCGAGAGAAGTAAGTCTAGCGCTGCCTCTCTTGAAGATTTATATAATTTGGCTAAAGAAGGTGAAACCCAGACTATCAATATCATTATTAAAGCCGATTCGACTGGTAGTGCTGAAGCCGTTAGAGCTTCGCTAGAAAAACTTTCTACTGAAAAAATTAAAATCAATATTATTCGCGCCAGTAGTGGGGGCATCACTGAAAGTGATGTTTTGTTAGCCGAAGCTTCAAAAGCAATTATTTATGGCTTTAATGTGAGACCGGATGCTAAAACTCGCGCGAAAGCCAAAGAAGATAAAGTTGAAATTAGATTACATCGGATTATTTATGCTTTAATCGAAGAACTTGAAGAGGCGATGAAAGGGATGCTGGCCCCTGTTATGGTGGAAGAAGTACTCGGTCAAGCCGAAGTTAGAAAACTATTTAAAGCGTCCAGAATTGGTACCATTGCTGGGTGTCGTGTGACCGAAGGTGTTATTAAAGCTAATAGCCCTGTAAGACTTATCCGTGATGGCATCGTCGTTTATGAAGGTAAATTAGCTTCCTTACAAAGAGAAAAAGATGCCGTTAGAGAAGTTAGGCTTGGTTTTGAATGTGGAATGACAATAGAAAACTATAACGATATTAAAGAAAATGACATTATTGAATGTTATCAAATGGTGGAGCAAAAATAACTATGGCGAACAAAGAAGAAAGAATTGCCGGTATTATTCGTAAAGGCATTACAGAAATCATCATGATGGAATTAAAAAACCCGCATCTCGGTTTTGTGA
>JAAZFO010000012.1 GCA_012511695.1 Erysipelotrichia bacterium
TAGCCACTACTAATTGAAAACGGCAGGCTGCGAGGACTTGCCCAAGATTTGTAATAGTCGATTAGGGCGGTGTTGTATTCCACCCCATAAAGATCTAGGGCTTCTAAAAGGCCAACACTGCTTTGACTTCTACCTGGACCAGAACTACCTGAGCCAGAGTTTGAAATAAGCCAGTCGATGACTGAGTGGCCAAACACATTTACATATTTGTTGTTTTTGTCTAGGGGCAGGATATCGTTGTCATTTTTAGCAAGAACGATGCCTTCTTGCTCAATTTCCACTGCTAACCTGTTGCCCAAACTATTTGTTTCATTGTCTGAATCAACTGTCGTAAGTGCAGTGGTGATAAAACCTTCGAAAGGCTTTATGTAATCATTAGCAATATTGATTCCTATACACCCACCTATAGTTAAAAGAGCGAAAGCTCCACTAACGATGAGTTTCCTTATCAGCTGTCGCTTAAATAAAGATTTGTCCATACGAAGACCTCCTTATGTATATTTGTAGTTACATTTTAACACAGTTATCCTAGCGAATAAGAAAAATGTTAACAAATAACAAAAACTTACTAACAAAAAGTAAAAAATTACTTAATTTTAATTTGCGAAAAAAAGAAAACGTAAACCTTTAGGCGCATTCCGCTCTAGCAGTTTTGTTGATTACAATATATTATTGAAACTAAGAAAGGGGCTTTTTTATGAAAAATTCCGTTAAAAAACTTTTTCTAGTTGCTCTTACTGTATCTGGGTTAATTGTGACTAGTTGCACTAATAGTGAAAACTTTTCCACAAGCTCTGCGCCGCAATCCGAGTTCAGAGTTACTTTTTATAATAATTACGAAGGCGCGGCGCATGAAGTATTTGAAGAGATTGTTGTTCAAAGAGGTGGCAAGGCCACTCGTCCAGCGACAGATCCAGTCCGTGATGGCTATACTTTTGACAATTGGTATCGAGATCCGATTGACCAACAAACGTACACTATCCAAGATTTCTCTAGAGAGATTAGAAGAGATACTAATCTTTATGCTGGGTGGCTTGATATTTATGATTTCACCTTTGATTTAAACTATGCCGGGGCACCGGCCGGGGACAGTGTTAAAGTGACTCACGGTCAAGTTGCCGAAGAACCAGATGATCCAGTGCGCACAGGTTATGCTTTCACTGGTTGGAAAGTGGCAAAAGAGAGCGCCCATTATTATGATTTTAGATTGGCGGTTTTAAAAGCGACTACCGTCTACGCCACTTGGGGCAGTCCCGGGGCTGAAAAGGTGCATGCCGCTGTTTTAGAAGCTGAATATTGTCCTTCGATCACCGCTAATGGCGGAATGCATGGAGCTACTTATTCTGGTGGTGCTGCTGGTAAAGGATTAATTCAAAAAAATTATTATGAAGAAGTCGAAGTTTCCAATGACCACTTCGTGCACTTCCTTTATGTTTATGGCAATACCTTAACATTCAATATCGTCTCTAGCGCAGCCGCGTCTAATGTTTCCTTATATTTACGTCTATCGGGCGAATACGCTCCTAATGGCTTTACTATTAATAAAGATAATTACAAAGTTAAACTCAATAATGAAGTCATTGATTATGGGGATATCACTTTCGCAAACATTCCCCCTCAAGGCCAACCTTGGCTTCCTTTTGAAGATTATTTGATGTCGGCAACACTCGACTTAGCCGCCGGAAATAATGTTATCGAACTTATAACTGATAACAATGAAAGAGTTTTAAATGAAGTGTGCGCCACTGCGCCAATGGTTGATTGCCTGAAAATTTATTCAACTAGTAGGGTGACTTGGCCAGAAGAGTTAAAAGACCAAATCATCATGAACTTAGATTAATTTTAGGACTCCATTATGAATATTCTTGTAAAAGTTATTAAAAATAAAATGGTCATTGTATGGGCAGCGATTACTGTTTTCCTTACGGCCACACTAACAACAGTCTCCGTTTTAGCCAGTGGTTTTTTCTACAATGGAATCGCCAGTGCTTTAGGTGGGAAAAGAGCGATTACTGAAGCCGGTGAAAATATCGGTGCTTATATCGAAGATTTTGATTCAAAAGAGAGTGCTTTAATGAACGGCAATGTCGTTGCTAGAGAAATTTGTGAAGAAGGGATGGTCCTTCTTAAAAACGAAAACAACGCCTTACCACTTAAACAAAATGCCAAGGTTTCTGTTTTTGGTAAAAACTCAGTGAATTTAGTCTACGGCGGCTCAGGCTCAGCGGCGCCAAAACAAGACGAACCCACCAAAACTATATTTGATTCTTTAATCGCAGCCGATATCTCATTTAATCCGGCTTTAAAAAATTTCTACGAAGATAATAGTCGTTCTGGAAACCCGCGACCTAAAACTCCGGGTTTTTCTGGGACAAGTGATACTATCGGCACTGGTGAATCGGCAGTTGATCGTTATGATTCTACTTTAACGAGTACTTATGTCGATTACGCTGATGCGGCCCTAGTCGTTTTTTCGCGAATTGCGGGTGAAAATTGGGATTTACCGCGTTTTGCCGATGATGATCCAACAAAGCATTATTTAGAATTAGACACTAATGAAATAGCTTTACTAAGACATATATGTGATGCTGATCTTTTTGAACATGTCATCATTTTGATCAATAGTTCAAATATGATTGATTTAGGGTTTTTAAAAGATGAAAGCCATCCCGCTTTTGATGTAGCTATTGATGGGGCGATGATTATCGGTAGCCCCGGTGCTCAAGGCATTATGGCCTTAGGCGATATTTTAACCGGTAAAGTTAATCCAAGCGGTCACACTGTCGACACTCTTTATACCGGTTATGAAAACGATCCGGTATGGCAAAACTTCGGTGATAATCTCAAACAAGGGAGTGATGCTTCTGGTAATTATCATGGCGATGAATATACCCTTAACGGCAACAAGACTGGCCATTTCTTTGTCGATTACGAAGAAGGTATTTATCTCGGCTACCGGTATTATGAAACCCGTGGCCATATCGATGGTGAGGCTTGGTATAACGCTAATGTTGTTTATCCTTTCGGTTACGGCTTAAGCTATACAACTTTTTCTCGCGAATTAGTGAATGAGTCCGCTTTAGCGAACACTCCATTAAATGCGACTGAAGACTTTATTGTTGAAGTCTCAGTAAAAAATACCGGGACAAAAGCTGGTAAAGATGTCATCCAAATTTATGCCTCAGCACCATATACTCCTGGCGGCATTGAAAAGTCGCATAAAGTCTTAGTGGGTTTTGCCAAAACTAAATTACTAGATCCACAAGAAGAGCAAAAATTAAACATTAAAATCACCCCGTATGACTTCGCATCTTATGACTATAATGATGCTAATAATAACGGCTTTAAAGGTTATGAACTTGAAAAGGGTGATTACACTTTTTATGTCAGTACTGACGCACACACCTCGTTTGCCTCTTTTTTAAAAAATTTGCCGAGTGATGCGCGCTATGAAAATGATCCAGTGACTAATTACAAAGTCGAAAATCTTTTCGAAGAAGCTGATGACCATCTCGGATCTGTAATGTCTCGCGTGGACTTTGTTTCGACTTTCCCCGTTATTCCTGGTGCAGAAGAGCGTGCTGTCACCCAAGCCTTTATTAACGAACTCAATAATTATGCGCACAATAACCCTGAACAGTTTGATGATTTTCCAGAGGTTAACGCTCCAGTTACTGTCAAGTTTAAACAATTAATTGGCTTAAATTATAATGACCCGCTTTGGGACACTTTCCTCAACCAAATGACTTTTGCTGAAATGCTTAAATTATTTAACGAAGCTTGCTATGCGACAGTCGATGTAGAAAGACTTGATGTTCCAAGAACGGTGTCATGCGATGGTCCGACTGGGATAGTCGCCTTCTCTGGCGCCCCCGAAGTTTACGGAACTTGTTACTATCAATCTGAAATTCTTTTAGCGCAAACTTTTAATATCGAATTAGCCGAAAAACAAGGCAATGCAATCGGTAATGAATGTTTATGGGGAGACCAAAGACCTAATGGTAGCAACTTACCATACACGGGTTGGTACGCTCCGGGTGTTAACTTGCACCGTTCTCCGTTTTCTGGACGGAACACTGAATACTACTCTGAAGATCCATTTATATCTGGAAAGATGGCTGTCGGAGTCATTAAAGCGGTCCAAGAAAAAGGAGTTTACGCCAATATCAAACACTTTGTCCTTAACGATCAAGAAACGCATCGGTCGGCTAATGGGCAAAATACTTGGTGCACCGAACAGGCTATTAGAGAGCTATATTTAA
>JAAZFO010000078.1 GCA_012511695.1 Erysipelotrichia bacterium
AATCATTACTCGAATTAGTCGGTCTCAGTGATAAAGCTTCTGCTTATCCTAGCCAACTGAGTGGTGGCCAAAAACAAAGAGTGGCCAACGCGCGAGCTTTAGCTAATACTCCGCGCTATCTCTTGTGTGACGAAGTGACTTCCGCTCTTGATCCGAAAACAACTGATGCTATTTTATCACTTTTATTAGACATCAATAAAAAGTTAGGGATTACGATTATTATCATTTCGCATGATATGCATGTCATCTATAGCATTTGTCAAAAAGTCGCGGTCTTAGACAACTCAAAAATTGTCGAACAAGGCGATGTCGAAGAAGTCTTTCGCTCTCCGCAGAGTGACATCGCTAAAAGGTTGCTCCGCTTTCGGAGATTGGAGGTGAGCGGCCATGACTGTTGAGTTATTATTGCACGCTACTATTGAGACACTGCTCATGAGTTTTATCAGTCTTCTCTTCGCTTACTTATTAGGTTTGCCTTTAGGCATTTTACTTAATATGACGAGTAAAAAAGGGATCAGGCCAAACCAAACGCTCAATTTGATTATAGGGACAATAGTTAATATTTTGCGCTCGATTCCTTGTTTATTATTGATTATTATTCTTATCCCTTTAACAAATATCGTTTTTGGTCGCGGCAGTTGGAGTGGTAATTGGTATTCGATGATTATCCCTTTAGTCGTCGCTTCCTTTGCTTTTGTCGCCCGTATGGTGGAACAGTCGCTTTCAGAAATAGATAGTAGTGTCATCGAAGCTAGCCGCAGTCTAGGAGCTAATGACTGGCAAATCATTACCAAAGTATTATTACCGGAAGCGAAGTCTTCTTTACTTAGCGGTTTAGCGGTGACGACGGTTTCGATTATCGGTTACACGTCGTTCGCTGGTTATATTGCTGCGGGCGGATTAATCGTAGAAGCTTTTAATCTCGGCTATTACGGCACCGATCAAATGGGGATGTGGCTCTGTGTCTTTATCGTCGTTATCATCGTTCAAATCATTCAAGAAGGCGGACTTTATTTCGCCAAAAAAATAGATAAAAGGAGAATCTTAAAATGAAAAAAATTAAATTGTTACCAGTCTTAGTCGTAGCACTCTTATCCTTAGTGGGTTGTGATGACCCCGCAAAAACTATTGTCGTCGGCGCGACGCCATCACCGCATGCAGAAATCTTATCTTCCGCAAGTGTTAAAAATTATATCGCAGAGCAAGGTTATAAGCTCAAGGTGAAAGTTTATCAAGACTATGTCACCCCAAATAAAGCCTTAAATGATGGTGGTATAGATGCCAATTATTTTCAACACATTCCTTATCTAAATGAGGAAGTAAGCAATAAAGGCTATCTTATTTCCGCAGTTGCAAAGATCCATTATGAACCCCTTAATCTTTATGGCAAAAACTCGGTTTCTTCTTACGCTAATGCTAAGATTTCAATTGTGAATGATGTCAGTAATGTCACTCGTGCTTTTGAATTATTAAAAGCTTTTGACATTATCGATACTTATGATGTCGCTAACTTTAATGCTCAACACCCACAATATACCTCGAGTAATAATGTAAGAATCCAATGTATTGATCCAGGTTTATTACACCATAAAGTCGAAGATGGTGAATTAGCCATCATTCCGGGTAATTATGCTTTAACAGCGTGGGGAAGTGCGAAAGCTAGTCAATACCGTCTCTTCGGTGAAACCGAAGAAGTCGCTGGTCAAAAAAGTAATGTTATCGCCGCGCGCGATTCAGACATTAATAGTGAAAAAATTAATGTATTAGTCGCTGCTTTAGCCCAAAGTAATGTCGGAACTTTTATTAGTGAAAGTTATGGGCCGACGGTGATGTATAGTTTTGCTGATCTCCGTTAATAATTATTTCAAAACGAAAAAACTGGAGTCATTACATCTAGCCGTTAATGGACTAACATTTTTAAGTACCACTAACGATGGCTAATCGCCGAAAATAATTAATAAAACAATCATATAAAAAAGACCTTATTATGGGCTATAATAATTTAAGAGGTACTTTATATATGAAAAATAATCGCTTATTCTTTTTTACGTCATTGCTATCGCTGTGTTTAGCTGGCTGTGGTGGTGGAAATCATTCTCACCCACCCGAAGAACAAGGGCCCGCAGTTTTTATTCTCACAGGCCAATCGAATATGAACGGCCAAACGTCTTATAGTAATTTACGTAATGTTTTCACTAATCTAGATATTGAAGATGGTGAAGTGTGTTATGAAGGTATTCCCGAAATAAGAACGAGTTACTTTGGGGTTGGTTATGGTGAAATATATGGAAATGCCATCCATGCTTCTAATAAAACTAATCCTTTAGAAGGACAATTTGAAAATACGGTTGTCGGCATGGGGAGTAACGCAAACAATATGGGTCCAGAAGTTGGACTCGCTTATAAATTAAGAAACCATGCCTCTGCAGAAAAACCAATTTATTTCATTAAAATGGGTATTTCTGGGAGCGGTTTTGACCAAGGAACGCCGACAAAGGGTTCAAATGGCCGTGGAGCGGTTGTTAATTGGGACATCGAACAAGACCCAAACCTATATGAAGATTTTTTAAAACCATATGTTGAAAATTGTTTAGAGCTCATTAAAGAAGAAGCCGACTTAGATCCAGTTATTAAAGGTTTTATTTGGCATCAGGGCGAAAGCGATTCCGCCCCGAACAAAATTCCCCATTACGCTAGTCGCTTTAATGCTTTAGTTGACCAAGTAAGAGAAGACTTTGTCGATTATGCATTAGATTATGATCCCGAAAATATCGCTGTGATCGATGCGCTTATTTATGATGGCGATGATACAGCTTGGGGTAAACAAACGTCTCAAGACTTAAATCAAGCTAAAATTAATAATGCAGTAGCGAGTACAAACTACTACTGTGTCAACACTTCGATGAAAAAAGAAGGGGGAGCGCAGTTAGGAGTTGGTAGTCCTGGTGGCGACTCTATGCACTATAATACTGAGAGCAGTTTTAAGTTAGGGATGTTATACGCTGACGCTATTATTGACAACTATCTCTTAGATTAATAAAACTTTAATTACTGACAAAAGGTAGTAAAAAGTGTTAAAATTGCCCTATGAAAATCGCAATTATTGGTGGGGGAGCGGCAGGTGTTTTTCTTGCCCTCAGACTAAAAGAAGAACACCCTGCTTTTCGGATTACAATTTTTGAAAAAAATAATGCGCTTTTAAAAAAGCTGTTGGTCACCGGCAATGGGCGGTGTAATTACGCTAATATTGGGCCAACACTTAACAAATACCATAACGATGACTTCGCGAATCGTTTATTAAAAGAGTTTACTCCCCAAGATATAATTAAAACTTTTGATCGTTTAGGCATTCATCCGCAACGCGTTGGACATTTGATCTACCCTATTTCTAATTCCGCTGCTAGTGTGGTCAGTCTTTTAAAAAACCATTTAGATCGTTTAGATATTGAAATATTACTCCAACAACCACTACTTGATTATTTTAAAGATGGTGAGCGATATGTAGTGGTGACTGACAAAGGAAAATACGATGGATTTAATGCGATTGTTTTTGCGACTGGCGGTAGTTGCTATCCACAACTCGGCACCGATGGTTCGATTTTTCAAATTTTACAAAAACATCACTATGAAATCACCCCTCTTTCCCCTTCGCTTTCTCCAATAAAAGTTAAAGAAAATACCAAAAAGATTTCTGGCCAAAGAGTTAAATGTTTAGTTTCTTTACTATATAAAGGCGAAGTTATTTATCAAGAAAGTGGTGAAGTTCTTTTTAAAAATGATGGCTTAAGCGGCATTGTCATCCTTAATATGTCACAAAAAATCAATATGCTTCCCCATAAAGGACGCGTAAAAATTATGCTTAATTTAGCACCAAATCATCATGTCAGTAATCATAATGAATATCTTGAATATGTCACCCCTAAATTAGCCGAGTATCTCATTAATAATCGTTTAGATATCAACCGTTTAGTATATACTTTTAAGGGTTTTTATAGCCCGCATATTGCGGAAGTGAGTCACGGCGGCCTTTCGTTAGAAGAAGTTAGCGATTCCTTACAATCTAAAAAAGAAAAAGGTATTTATTTTTGTGGAGAAATCTTAGATGTAGATGGCATGTGTGGGGGCTTTAATTTAATGTTTGCCTTTGCTTCTGCTGAAAAAGTTAAACGCGCCCTTAGTGGAAAGTAAAATATAGTTTAATAAAACACCATTTTTGAAATGGTGTTTTTAATTTTGACTTTTGAAGTATTTCTAAAATATTTAATTACTTTTAATAATTACTTTGTGGAAGACTTTCTTCCCTTTTTTAATTTTAATGGAGTCGATTAATGAGGCGCGCGACACTTGATAATTGATATCGGTGATTTTTTTATTATCAAGCGAAATACCGCCTTGATTGATCAGTCTTCTAGCCTCACTTTTAGAAGTCGCTAATTTAGTAAAGACGAGTAAGTCTAATAAACTAATTTCATCGATAACATCTACCGCAGTTGTCGGCATATTGCTATCATCACCTTCGCCTGAAAATAAAGCCCGCGCAGCACTTTGCGCATCACTAGCTAGTTGTTTTCCGTGGACCATCTTTGTGATTTCATAAGCGAGAATTTCCTTTTTTTCGTTAATTTTTTCGCTAGGCCATTGTGCCATTTCTTCGATCGTTTTTAAAGGCAAAAATGTGATCATTTTTAAGCACTTATCGACATCACCATCATCGACATTGCGCCAATATTGATAAAAGTCATATGGGGAAGTCTTATCTTTATCTAACCAAAGGGCCCCTTTAACAGATTTGCCCATTTTTTCGCCATCGCTATTTGTTAAAAGTGGAATCGTTAAAGCAAAAGCATTTTTACCACTTTTTCTTCGGATTAATTCCGTACCTGCGAGCATATTGCTCCACTGGTCATCGCCACCGAATTGCATATTGCAGCCGTAATGCTTATGGAGATAGTAAAAATCATAGGCTTGCATGACCATATAATTAAATTCTAAGAAGGTGAGTCCTTTTTCTAAACGCTGTTTATAACAGTCAGCGCTCAACATGCGATTCACAGAAAAATAAGGACCGACCTCTCTTAATAATTCGACATACTTTAATTGTTTTAACCAGTCGCCATTATTAAGACAGAGAGCTTTATCATCATCGAAATCGATAAATAAAGAAATCTGCTCTTTAAAGCGCTGAAAGTTACGCTTGATTTGCACTTCATCGAGTAGTGAGCGCATATCGGTGCGACCACTCGGATCGCCGACCATGCCTGTGCCCCCACCGAGGACAACGATCGGCTTATTGCCCGCTAATTGTAAACGGCGCATTAAACACAAAGCCATAAAATGGCCGGCGTGTAAAGAATCAGCCGTTGGATCGATGCCGATATAAAATTTCGCCCCTCCGCGATTGAGGAGTTGTTTGATGTCTTCTTCATCTGTTACTTGCGCTATTAAACCGCGCCGTTGTAACTCTTCATAAATTTGCATAATTACCTCTTTTAATAAAAAAGTTCTCTTTCAAAAAAAGGAAGAGAGGACGCTCTAGGCGTGGTACCACCTCTATTTAGATAATTCTCACAAACTATCCCTTAATGTGTCCTTGACACCGCGCTATTTCGGGCGCACCCGTCTATCCCTACTAATCGTTCAGGAAGCAGCTCCAGAATGTATTCGGTTTAAACTATTTATGGATTCACACCATCCGTCCAC
>JAAZFO010000079.1 GCA_012511695.1 Erysipelotrichia bacterium
ACTCTATCCAGTTGAGCTAGAGGCGCATATGTAATGGTGCTAGGTGCGCGAAGATGGAGGTTCCTAACGGATTTGAACCGATGATCATTGAGTTGCAGTCAATTGCCTTACCAACTTGGCTAAGGAACCATTCTTGCAGCGATAAGAATTATAACACTTCAATTATCCATCTATCAAGCATCAATCACCATTTTGAATTGTTTTACTGTATAAAATTACTTAAGCCCCTTTGACGCGCGTCCACATCTCTTCAACCTTAGTTGTTTGTGTTCCGAAGTCTTTCATTAAGCAACAGCGATTTAAAACTTCTTCTGCAGGATATTGGGCATCAAATTGACGGCCTTTATCCGCTAGAGGAATAGAGATGATCGCTACTTCATCGATAGAATCACCGAAATAAAAACTTAAATCGACTTCATACGTTTCTTCTCCTTCTTCAGCGGCGTACCACTCATTGATTAAATCCCACATCTCTTCACCGACGATTGGCGAAGAATAACCAACTGCGTCTGTGCATAAAGCCGCATAATAAGGGTCACAAATAAAATTAACGAATTCTTGGGCCAACTCTTTATTAGCTCCTTTTGGCATGCACCACCCATCAAACCAAACATTACTTCCTTCTTCTGGCAAAGAGTAATGCAAGATTTTTGGGTTTCTGCTATCTTCTGCACTGTCCATCGAATAAACGGAGTCGCCAGACCAAGCCAAATTAGCATGGTAAGTTCCTCTGATGATATCGTCTTTACCCTCATCAACTTCAAATCCGTAAACGGTTTGATTTTTAGCTTCTATTAAAGCCGCTTCGACTAAGGCGATGGTTGCATTATCACATCTATTGAATATTTCGCTTAGTTGCTCATTAAAATCTGGAGCGTCGTTATCAAGGGCAGCAATTTCATCACGATAAACGTGGAAAATAGCGGGGACGTAAGTATCGCGCATTGAATCTTTTAAAGAAAATTGTTTTTTGAAATAGTTGTCTTTATTCCACAGCGCTTCCCAGGAGGAAACTTGTTCAGCGGTAAAATAATTCGGATCATAGGTAAAGCCAATTGTCCCCCAAAAATAAGGAACAGCATATTCTAGAAAAGAACTACCGTCTTTTAATTTTTCAGCAGCGAATCTTTCTTGAATATAAGGAGAGCCAAACTCCGTCCAATTAGCTAATGCCTCACCATATGCTTCTTCAGCAACGTCATAATCAAATTTTTCCAATTTCCCTTCATTAGCCATTCTTTGAATCATATAGTCTGAAGGCGCGATTAAGTCAGGGCTGATAGCCCCTAAAGCGATTTGTTGATACATTTCTTCATTAGTGGAAAAGCTTTCATAAAAAACTTTAAGAACGAGGCCAGTTTTTTCTTGATAATAACTTTCAAACATTTCCACGAGACTATCATCGATGATGTTACCGTCATTATCAGTCCCTTCATAAATGTAGTCTTCCCAGTTATAGACGATTAGTTTGACATCATACTTTTTTCCACACCCCACTAAAAGAGTCGCACTGCTGAGGGCCACCAGTGCGGTGGCAAATAACGTAATTTTTTTGTTTTTCATTTTTTTAATCCCCTTTTATAATAACTTTTTTTGCGGTGCGAGTGTTCCTCGCATTCATCAAAACGACCACGATTAAGATCCCGACAAATAAGAGTGCCGTAAAAGCTCTGAGTGGCGCTGGTAAGCCAGCACGCTTAGTCGCTTCATCGACATAAGTCGAAATAGTGTTAAAACCACCAGTCGTTGGTTTGGTGAAGACGGTGATGACATAATCATCGAGTGATAAGGTCATCGCTAGTAAGAAGCCAGACAATATACCGGGGACAATTTCCGGGATGATGACTTTAAACAAAGCTTGACTGTGCGTCGCTCCTAAGTCCATGGCGGCTTCATATAGTGATGGGTCCATCTGCTCGAGTTTAGGTTTTACCGACATAACTACATACGGTATTGCTAAAACTACATGGCCGATGACAAGAG